>NZ_JANJFL010000129.1:0-545 GCF_024584215.1 Pseudomonas sp. LJDD11 | reverse complement strand
CGTGCACCATGCTGAACGAGTCTTCCACGGTGACCGCTTGCGGGCCATTGGCCTGGATGTCGATATCGGTACGGCCGAAGCACGGCAGGATCAGCGCTTCCTTGCCGTGGAACAGGTGGCTGCGGTTGAGCTTGGTGCTGATCTGTACGGTCAGGTCGCAGTTGCTCAGTGCTGCAGCAGTGCGCGGGCTGTCCGGTGTTGCCTGAGCGAAGTTGCCGCCTAGTGCGATGAACACTTTGGAGCGACCTTCGGCCATGGCGTGAATGGCTTCGACCACGTTATGGCCGTTCTCGCGAGGGACCTTGAACTGGAAGCGCTTTTCCAGAGCATCGAGCAGGAACACCGGTGGGCGTTCGTTGATGCCCATGGTCCGGTCGCCCTGCACGTTACTGTGGCCGCGCACCGGGCACAGGCCTGCGCCTGGCTTGCCGATATTGCCGCGCAGCATCATCAGGTTGGCGATTTCCTGGATGGTCGCGACCGAGTGACGATGCTGGGTGATACCCATGGCCCAGCACATGATCACATTCTGGCCTTTGGCGTAC
>NZ_JANJFL010000128.1:0-545 GCF_024584215.1 Pseudomonas sp. LJDD11 | reverse complement strand
CCTGCAGCTTGCGGGCTTCACTCTGACGACTGGCGTAGACCATCTCGGCCATTTCCAGAATGCCCGACGAGTTGGGCAATGGGAGATCCCGCTCCAGGATGATTTTCATCCTCGGCAGGAAAATCCATTGCAGCCACTGCTCGAACTCCAGGGTATCGACGCTGAACGGCTCGGTGCTGGAAAGCGCTTCCTCGCTGGGTGGTGTGTCACTCCACCAACCCAGGACCCTCAACTCACGTTCGATCAGCAGCAGTTGCTCGGCCACTTCAGGCAGACGCTGATCCATCAGAGATTGACCCGGGCTTTCTGACGCGCCAGCGCTGCGCCAGCCGCATCACCCTGCTTTTCACGAGACTGGGCGATCAGTTCCCAGAGGCTCGCCTGCAGGCTTGCACGACCATTGGCATAGGTCAGGGCGCGACGGGCCAGTTGTTCTGCCTGGGCTGGATCCCCCTGGGCCAGACGCACCTGAGCCAGACGATAAAGCACTTGCGGCTCGCGTGGCGCCACTCGCTGGGCACGCTCAAGGCTCGACGAAGCACCAT
>NZ_JANJFL010000127.1:0-547 GCF_024584215.1 Pseudomonas sp. LJDD11 | reverse complement strand
AGAAGTGTTTTATGCCATGGGCGGCTACCCTCCATCTTCAAGGGGGCTGCATCCTGGAGTCGATGCGCGTTAGGATGGTCTGAAGTCACAGATCACCGCAAGCGAGAAACCTATGCCCCAGAACACCCGATCAACGCCAACGGCTTTTGAGATCACCCGGCGCGAAAGCTGCTTCAAGGGGTTCTACAAGCTCGACAAGCTGTACCTGCGCCACGAGCTGTTTGCCGGTGGCATGAGCAATGAAATGAGCCGCGAACTGTTCGTTCGTCATGATGCCGTTTGTGTTCTGCCTTATGACGCCAGGCGCGATGAAGTGGTGCTGATCGAACAGTTTCGGGTCGGCGCGATGGAGAAAAGCGGCAACCCCTGGCTGATCGAACTGGTGGCCGGATTGATCGACAAGGACGAACAGCCGGAAGAGGTTGCTCATCGCGAAGCAGAAGAGGAAGCTGGACTTGTTTTCAGCGCGTTATGGCCGATAACCAAGTACTTTCCTTCGCCGGGTGGCAGTGACGAATTCGTTCATCTGTTCATGGGGCAGTGCGAC
>NZ_JANJFL010000126.1:0-547 GCF_024584215.1 Pseudomonas sp. LJDD11 | reverse complement strand
AGCCGCAAACCAAAGTACCCAAGGTGTATTACGTCGAAACAGAACAGCTGATCGACGAACGGTACATAGCAAAATTCGCCGAGGGTTTTTACTTTGCCTACGAGAACATCACCACCCAACCTGCCACGCTGACGCTACTCGGACCTCGCTGTGCGAGGCTCAGTATCGTGGAAGGCCGTTACCATCAGGTAAAACGGATGTTCGGTCATTTCGACAATAAAGTATTGATTCTGCATGGAGAAAGCATGTGGCCTCTGGCCCTGTCCCCCGAGCTAGAGCCCGGCAGCTATCAGGCCCTGAGCCACGAACAAATTCAGTCGATCTGAAAAAGTCACGACCATTCGGCGGAACGATCACATCAATTACGAACGGCACTTGCGGGTTCCCGGATCGCCTGCTTGAATCCAATCGTCAGTCCACATGTGACTGCCAAGTCAGCAACGCATTCTAAGAAACCTTTTGCCGTACCGAGCCCCCGGGCTCACGACAAATAGCCCGCCAATAACAATACCTGTCGAACAGATCGTTAGGATCGACATGGGCCTTC
>NZ_JANJFL010000125.1:0-547 GCF_024584215.1 Pseudomonas sp. LJDD11 | reverse complement strand
ATTGACCGCTGGGCTATTGAGGGCTGAACCGTGCATCCGAGAACCTTTACCCGATCTTGAAAGGCAATGAAAAAGCGTGAGCTGGCATGACAAGGACCCTGTCACCAGACCGCCGGGCAGAAAGTTCGCACCCAGGCACAAGAATAAAGCGCAATATTAATGATAAATATTCTCATATGCAAAAGAGTCTGACAGAATCGACGCCCTCAATGAGTCCCCGTGGATTTTTCTACGTGATGCACACCGCCCAGCCCGCTCTCAGTCATACCGTCGAAGGTCTGTACCAGGATCACCATTCCTGGCTAACGACCTGGCTGCGGCGCAGGCTCGGCTGCCCGCACAGTGCGGCGGATCTGGCTCAGGACACCTTCGTCAAAGTGATACTGGCCCGCGATACGACCCAGATCATCGAGCCTCGGGCCTTTCTGACCACCATCGCCAAGCGGGTGCTGTGTAATCACTACAGACGCCAGGATCTGGAGCGCGCCTATTACCAGGCCCTGGCCGAGCTGCCGGAATGCGTGGCACCTTCCGAGGAAGACCGGGC
>NZ_JANJFL010000124.1:0-550 GCF_024584215.1 Pseudomonas sp. LJDD11 | reverse complement strand
CTCGGTCGCGGGCAAGCGCGCTCCTACATTAACCTTTCAATTCATGATGTTGCGTTATGTTTGATGAGCGCCAATTCATTCGCGAAGAGCCAGTGAACCCAAAGAAAATCTGTCGTCTTCAATGACGCCTCGCGAATGCTGTTTGCTGCCTCACAAACAGCTCGCCCCTTTATATTCAATAAAGCTATAAAAATATATATTTCAGTTCTTTTACGGAATAAATCCCAGCCTTTATAACTGGCACCTCTCCCGCGCTGTGAGCCAACTGTCTGCGAGGCAACAGTAGGTGCTGTCCAGCTATCAACACTGCCTGATCTTCCCAAGGAATTGTCATGAACGTTTTCTGGTTTCTTCCCACCCACGGCGATGGTCATTTTCTGGGTACGACCAAAGGCGCACGCCCGGTCACTCTCAACTACCTGAAGCAGGTGGCGCAGGCTGCCGATGATCTGGGCTATCACGGTGTGTTGATTCCTACCGGCCGTTCCTGCGAAGACTCCTGGGTCATTGCTTCGGCGCTGGTGCCGCTGACCGAGCGCCTGAAGTTCCT
>NZ_JANJFL010000123.1:0-551 GCF_024584215.1 Pseudomonas sp. LJDD11 | reverse complement strand
GCGAGCCCATAACTCTCCGTTGTGCGATGGTTTCCGCCTACTGGAGGAACTCTCACCCACCCACAAAAAAGTTATGGCTCTGGGTTGAAGCAGCATTTCTTATACTTCTTATTAGAGCCACACGGGCACGGAGCATTTCGGCTAACGTTCTTGGCCGCCCCATTCCCTGGTATTGCTCTCTGAGAAATGTTGTCTAGTATGTTGTAGGTTTTCATGATTTGTTGAGCAGTCGTTCGCTCATCGCCAGTAAGCGGAACAGATGCATCTATAGCAAAAATTGTCTCAGAGCCCCCTTGATGGCCTTTGGTGTCGGCTCCAAGAACTACGATTTCTTTTGCTTTCTGGAACTTGTACCGCGCTACACATGCGTATAGCTGCATGTAGGCAGTTCGCTCCTGTCTATATTCATCATAGGAGTTGAATCTATGACTCCACGGGAAAAATACGAAGACGTACACTCGGCCTGGATTACAGAGAGAGTAAGTCGTTCGTGCTGAGCGTGTTCCGCTGGGAACTGTATGGAATTTGTCAAATAGGGCAGTTGCAAGGAG
>NZ_JANJFL010000122.1:0-553 GCF_024584215.1 Pseudomonas sp. LJDD11 | reverse complement strand
CTACGATCCGACTTCGTCAGCGCCCTTGTCGATCACTTTCCGGCCACGGTATACGCCTTCTGGCGATACGTGGTGACGCAGGTGAACTTCACCAGTGGTCTTTTCTACGGACAGAGTGCTTGCCTCAAGAGCGTCGTGCGAACGACGCATGTCACGGGCAGAGCGGGATTTTTTGTTCTGCTGAACAGCCATAATGATTAACTCCTAAACGTTTGGGTCACGCTTTAACTGCGCCAATACACTGAACGGGTTGGACCGCGTTACCTCGTCCACGCTCGGTTCGGGCTCATCGAGACCCGCCGGTTGCTGGCATTCTTCCGGATGATGAGCAGGCACAATCGGCAAGGCGAGCAAAAGCTCCTCCTCGATCAATGCCAGCAGATCCAATGGATCTTCGCCCAGTTCCAGCACGTCATAACCTTTCGGTAACGACTGGGTATTCGCACCCTCCTTCACCACCGCGTAACTGCACTCGCTGTGGATCGGCAGGGTGACCAGCTCAAGACAACGCTGGCAAACCATCTTGACCGAGACGTCGATGGAACTGTGGATA
>NZ_JANJFL010000121.1:0-555 GCF_024584215.1 Pseudomonas sp. LJDD11 | reverse complement strand
CTTGGCAGGCTGTCCGGCGAGGTTGTGACCCAACTGGGCCAAGGTATCGAGACGTGCGCGTGCGCGGTAGGCATATTCACTTGATGGATATTTGGCAATCAGGAACTGATAGGTCTGCACCGCATCGACATACAGCTTCTGGCGCTCCAGGCATTGCCCGCGCAGCATCGACACCTCAGGCCACACATAAGAGCGCTCGCGGCTCTGACGCTCGACCTTGGACAAAGACAGCATCACACTGTCGCAATCGCCGCGTTCATAAGCGTGATAAGCCTCGTTGAGGTTGGCGTTCATCGCCCAACGGGTAAAGCCGCTGACAGCAACCAGTAATACAAGAATCGTTAGAATGCGCATGAGAGTCTCCTGTTCTGTGCCTTGATATCGGCCTGCTGCCCCTTTTCTTCAGGGCAGATTCAATACCGATCATCAGCCGATTGCCCTGTCGATTCCCGAAGAGGTAGTGCAAAGGAACAATGACTACAGCCCCGGACAGGAGTCGGCTCCCGCTGCGCTTCAATTAAGGAGTTTGTGCATGACCGTTCGCCGCACCAAAAT
>NZ_JANJFL010000120.1:0-556 GCF_024584215.1 Pseudomonas sp. LJDD11 | reverse complement strand
CACGCGTCATCAGAACCTGGGCACCGAATGCCTGACAGGCCTCGAAAATCCGCCCGTCATCGGTGGCAACCACGACACGTTCAGCGCTGCTTTTGCAGGCCTGCTCCCAGACATGCTGGATCATCGGCTTGCCCGCAATGGTTTTCAGGGGTTTGCCGGGAAAGCGGCTGGAGCCGAAACGCGCCGGGATGACCACCGTGAAAGCCATTGTCATTTTTCCAGGCGCTCTTCAGCCGTCAGGGTGCGCGCTTCGGTTTCCAGCATCACCGGGATGCCATCACGAATCGGGTAAGCAAGGCCTGCGCCTTTGCTGATCAGTTCGGTCTTGTCGGCACTGAGCTTCAGCGGTCCTTTGCTGATCGGGCAAGCGAGGATATCGAGCAGTTTGGTGTCCATGGGGACTCCTGAGGCAATTATGGAAAAAGACGTGTCAGCTGCTCATCGAACCAGTTGACGAAGGCAGCACCCGGCACCGCATCCACCGCCAGATACCACCAGTCATCGGCCGCGAAAGACCGGCATTTCACGGCATCCTTCTCGGTCATGATCACGGGCA
>NZ_JANJFL010000012.1:0-177355 GCF_024584215.1 Pseudomonas sp. LJDD11 | reverse complement strand
TGTGTTGCGCATCCTTGCGCCGGTTCCTGATCCTGGCATGGAGGGCGCGAACACGTGCCCTCTTGCCAGCACGCTGAGCGATGCCCAGCTTCTGCTCCAGGGTGCGATATTGGCGCCCTATCAGCACCTGGCCCTCAGACGTTGTCGCCGCCGCTTTAAGGCCCAGGTCGATGCCAACTGCGGCAGTGCCGATGCACGGCTTGCTCTGAACCTGCACGCAGATATTGAGATACCAGCGCCCTCTGGAATCTTCACTGAAGCTTCCGGCCCGAAGGGCGTACTGACTTAAACCGTAGCTGTCCCACAGGCCAAACCTGAACCCGGCGAACTGAATCTGACCGTTCTTGTATTGCAAGGCACGCGCCTTGAATGGAATCCAGCCCAGGCTGTATTTGGGGCTGCTCCTGCTGGACACCCGCCAATTGAGCCTGGAACGCTTGAACTGCTTGCGGGCCTTGGCGTAGTCCTCGCAAACCTGCTGCACGGTGGGCGAGCCGATCTGCACGCCGTCGCATTTGCTTAATCCATTGGTCAGCTTTTGCAGGTCAAAACCGGAGAGCCACTGGTGGCGTTCCCGGATGGCGCGATGACTCGTTTCATTGCAGTAGTTCCACACCATATTGACCTCGCGCGCCATCGCAAGCAGCGTTTTCGCGTGCTTGTCTTTGATTCGGAGCTTGAGGGTCCTGGTGTGGTTCATGGCATGAATTATGGTTTGGTCTTTCAAGCTATGGGTGGCGTTGTCGAATCGGGTGGCTTCACTCAGAGGGTATCATCCAGACTGCTGCGTAAGCAGTTCGGGGATTTCCACCCCTGGCTCAAGCGAAGGGGTGTCCTCTGGTCGCCATCCTGCTTCGCCTCTAGCTGCGGCGGTGCGCCGATTGAAATCCTGCGCCAATACATCGAAGAACAGCAGACTCCCAACCAGGACGCCTGCGGCGTCCGCGCTCTCGACCTCGGGCTAAACCCCGAGGCTTCTCGCGCATATGGTGACCGGCTTTAGCCGGGAAGACCTTTCGCTTTACGCAAGGGGCTGCGCCGCACTTGTGTTTGTTTCGGGCTGTGACCCGCTGTAAACGCGCAAAGGTGACTAAAAACCACCACCGCCGCAGCCAATGCTGCCCAGCCATAAAAAACCTTAAAAACTACAATTAAATCTTTTCCTGTATCACTTATCACCAACCAAGCACTCGAAAATACCCCCAAAAAACCTGCATAAAAGCCCGTAAACAACATACGCAACCTGATACCCACCCTAAAAAGCGATACGAAACCAAAATACAAAACATAAATTTCTGTTTGATATTTTTTTGTGTATCACTTAAAACTGTCTCAAGGGCCCAAACCACCCACCCACCACACGCGGGAGACGCAGCATGTACGCACAACTGGTCGAGACCGGCGTCAAGCGCATCAAGGCACTGCAAGACATGTCGCCCGAGGAACGGGCGTTTCAGGAAAAGATCGACGCCGAGATCAAGATCGAGCCAAAGAACTGGATGCCCGATGCCTACCGGCAGACCCTGATCCGGCAAATATCCCAACACGCGCATTCGGAAATCGTCGGCATGCTGCCCGAAGGCAACTGGCTAACCCGCGCCCCGACCCTCAAGCGCAAGCTGCAACTGATGGCCAAGATCCAGGACGAAGCCGGCCACGGCCTGTACCTCTACAGCGCCATGGAAACCCTTGGCGCCGACCGCGACGAAGAAATCGCCAAACTGCACAACGGCCAGGCCAAGTACTCCAGCATTTTCAACTACCCCACCTTGAGCTGGGCCGACATGGGCGCAGTGGGCTGGCTGGTCGACGGCGCTGCCATCGTCAATCAGGTCGTCCTGCAACGCACCTCCTACGGTCCCTACTCACGGGCCATGGTGCGCATCTGCAAGGAAGAAAGCTTCCACCAGCGCCAGGGCTATCAACTGCTGCTGACCATGATGAAAGAAGGCACCCAGGCCCAGAAAGACATGGTCCAGGACGCCATCAACCGCCTGTGGTGGCCAGCGCTGATGATGTTCGGCCCAAGCGACGCCGACTCGCCCAACAGCGCCCAGTCCATGGCCTGGAAAATCAAGCGCCAGAGCAACGACGAGTTGCGCCAGCGCTTCGTCGACCAGACCGTGCCGCAACTGCAACTGCTCGGCTGCACAGCCCCCGACCCGGACCTGAAGTGGAACGCCGAACGTGGTCACTATGACTTCGGCGAAATCCAGTGGCAGGAGTTCTATGAAGTGCTCAAGGGCAACGGCCCGTGCAACCAGGAACGGGTCGCCAAACGCCGCCAGGCCATTGAAAACGGCGCCTGGGTCCGTGAAGCCGCCGTGGCCTACGCGCAAAAACAACACGCCAGGCACACCGCCGCCTGATCGGGAGACACCGCCATGTCCGAATGGACCCTGTTCGAAGTGTTCGTGCGCAGCAAGCATGGACTCAATCACAAACATGTTGGCAGCGTGCATGCCGCCGACGCCGCGATGGCGATCGAGAATGCCCGCGAGCTATACACCCGGCGCAACGAAGGGGTGAGCCTGTGGGTGGTGCCTTCGGCGCTGATTACCGCGTCCTCGCCAGACGAGAAAGACCCGTTGTTCGACCCGGCGCAAGACAAGGTCTACCGGCATGCCAGCTTCTATGAACTGCCGCCTGAAGTCGGCCACATGTGAGGAACCGAGCATGAACCCGTCTGCCGACCTTATTGAATACCTGCTGCGTCTGGGTGACAGCGCCCTGATCCAGGGCCAGCGCCTGTGCGAGTGGTGCGGCAGTGCACCGGCCCTGGAAGAAGAGCTGGCGTTGATGAATGTGGGCCTGGATCTGATTGGCCAGTCGCGCAACTGGCTGGAGTACGCCGCCGAGCTGCTGGACGACGGCCGCGATGCAGATCATCTGGCGTTTCGCCGCGATGAGCGCGCCTTGCGCAACCTGCTGCTGGTCGAACAACCCAACGGCGATTATGCCGTGACCATGACCAAGCAATTTCTGTATGACGCCTGGCATTTACAGATGCTGCGCGGGCTGAGCAGTTCCAGTGATGAGCGTATCGCCGGCATCGCCACCAAAGCGTTCAAGGAAGTCACCTATCACCTGCGCCGCTCCGGCGAATGGGTCGAGCGGTTGGGCGATGGCACCGACGAAAGCCATCGGCGCATGCTCAACGCCATTGATCAGCTATGGCGCTTCACGGTCGAGCTGACCGCCGCTGATGAGCTGGAGCAGCGCCTGTTCGAGGCGGGTATCGCCGCCAACCCGCAACAAGTGGCCGATGCCTGGCAAAGCACGGTGGCCGACCAGTTGGCCCGCGCCACCCTGCCACTGCCCGCGCCGGCCAGCCCGTTCTACCTCAGTGGCCGGCAAGGCTTGCACAGCGAACATCTGGGCCTGCTGCTGGCAGAAATGCAGTCGCTGCACAGGAGTCATCCCGATGCGACCTGGTGAACAGCCAAGCCCCGAACTGATCGCGGGCGACCGTGGTGCGCGGCCGCTGCAGCCTGGCGATCTGGCCCATGCCTGGGCGGTGCTTGGCAATGTCATGGACCCCGAAGTGCCGGTGGTCAGCGTGGTCGAGCTGGGGATTGTCCGTGATCTGGGCTGGCAGGGCGGCCACCTGCATGTGGTGGTGACCCCAACCTACTCGGGTTGCCCGGCCACCGAGGTGATCGAGCAGGACATCGCCGCGGCGCTGGAACAGGCCGGCTTTGCTGCGCCGCAGCTGGAGCGGCGCCTGACCCCGGCGTGGACCACCGACTGGCTCAGCGCCAGCGGCCGCGAGCGGCTGCGCGGTTATGGCATCGCCCCGCCTGAGGGCAGCGTCAGCAAACGCAGCCTGCTGGGCGAGGCAGCACAGATCAACTGTCCGCAGTGCGGCAGCGCACACACCGAGCGGCTCAGCGAGTTTGGTTCCACAGCCTGCAAAGCGCTGTATCGCTGTCGCGACTGCCTGGAACCTTTCGATTACTTCAAGTGCATCTGAGCGGCCTGCTGCAGGAGAACAATAATGAGCAAATTCCACAGCCTGACCGTCAGCGACGTACGCACCGAAACCCGTGATGCGGTATCGATTGCCTTCGACATTCCGCCTGAACTGGCCGAGCGCTTTCGTTTCGAACACGGTCAGCATCTGGTGATGCGCACCCATCTGGACGGCAAAGAAGTGCGCCGCTCCTACTCGATCTGCACCGGCGCCAACGATGGCGAACTGCGCGTGGCGATCAAGCGGGTCGCCGGCGGGATGTTCTCGGCCTGGGCCAACGACCGTCTCAAGGTCGGCCAGCAACTGGAGGTCATGCCACCGGCCGGGCATTTCAGTGTGCCACTCGACCCGGCGCGCCATGGCCGCTATCTGGCGGTGGCCGCCGGCAGCGGCATCACCCCGATCCTGTCGATCATCAAAACCACCCTGCAGAGCGAGCCGCACAGCCAGGTCACGCTGATCTACGGCAACCGCTCCAGCACTGCGGCGCTGTTTCGCGAGCAACTCGAAGACTTGAAAAACCGCTACCTGCAACGCCTGAACCTGATCTTCGTGTTCAGCCGCGAGCAACAGGATGTCGAGCTGTACAACGGGCGCATCGATGCCGACAAATGCAGCCAGTTGTTCAGCCGCTGGATCAACGTCAAGGCGCTGGATGCGGCGTTTATCTGCGGTCCGCAAGCGATGACCGAGACCGTGCGCGAGCAGCTTCGGGCCAACGGTCTGCCAAGCGAGCGCATTCACTTTGAGCTGTTCGCCGCAGCGGGCAGCAGCCACACCCGCCAGGCCCGCCAGATCGCCGCCCAGGCAGGCAGCGCCACGAGCCAGATCACCGTGATCAGCGACGGTCGCGAGCTCTCTTTCGCCCTGCCCCGCAACAGCGTCAGCGTGCTCGAAGCCGGTAACGCCCAGGGCGCCGAGCTGCCGTATTCGTGCAAGGCCGGCGTGTGCTCGACCTGCAAATGCAAGGTGATCAGCGGCGAGGTGGAAATGGACAGCAACTTCGCCCTGGAAGATTACGAAGTCGCCGCCGGCTACGTGCTGTCGTGCCAGGCCTTCCCGTTGAGCGACCAGGTGGTGCTGGATTTTGACCAGCGCTGAACCCATAGGCGCCGCCGGGCGATCGCCCAGCGGACCACACAGACCCTAATCGATCGGTATTGCGCCTGCGAGCCCGTTAGCAGCGGATGCATCCCTGCCTCCGCCACACCGCGTTTCTAAAACAATCACAAAAAAAGAGAGCCGCCCCATGACGCCACAGGACATCGAACAGTTACAGCGCCACCCCGACTTCATCGAGCTGGTCAAGCGCAAGCAACGCCTGACCTGGTCGCTGACCCTGATCATGCTGGGGATTTACTATGGCTTCGTCGTATTGATGGCCTTCTACCCACAGACACTGGGCCGCTCGCTCAGCGGTGGGGTGACCAGCCTGGGGATCGTGCTGGCCGTTGCGGTGATCCTCCTGTCGTTTGTGTTGACCGCCCTGTATGTGCGCCAGAGCAACCGGGTGCTCGATCCGCTGACCGAAAAACTGTTGCAGCAGGTGCAGCCATGAAGCCTTCGCTGCTTGTCACTGCCCTCGGCAGCCTGTTGTGCAGTGCCAACGCGCTGGCCGCCGACGCGCCTGCACGGCCATTGAACTGGCATGCCATCGGCATGTTTGTGGTGTTCGTGCTGTTCACCCTCGGGGTGACCCGCTGGGCGGCATTGCGGACCCGCTCGGCCAGCGACTTCTACACCGCAGGCGGCGGCATCACGGGTTTGCAGAACGGTCTGGCGATTGCTGGCGACATGATCAGCGCGGCGTCGTTCCTGGGGATCTCGGCGATGATCTTCATGGTCGGCTATGACGGTCTGCTGTACTCGCTGGGCGTCGTCGCCGCCTGGCCGATCATTCTGTTCCTGATTGCCGAGCGGTTGCGCAACCTGGGCAAATATACCTTTGCCGATGTGGTGTCGTACCGTTTGCAACAGACACCCATCCGTATCACGGCCGCGTTCGGCACCTTGATCGTGGCGCTGATGTATCTGATGGCGCAGATGGTCGGTGCCGGCAAACTGATCGAGCTGCTGTTCGGCATCAGTTACCTGCAAGCGGTGCTGCTGGTCGGGGTGCTGATGGTGTGCTACGTCACTTTCGGCGGCATGCTGGCCACCACCTGGGTCCAGATCATCAAGGCCGTGATGCTGCTCTCGGGCGCCAGCTTCATGGCGTTCATGGTCTTGCGCCACTTCAACTTCAGCACCGAGGCGATGTTCGCCGGTGCGGCAGCGGTGCATGCCAAGGGGGCCGCGATCATGGCGCCGGGCGGCATGCTCAGCAGCCCCATCGACACCCTGTCGCTGGCAGTGGGGATGATGTTCGGCACGGCGGGTCTGCCGCATATCCTGATGCGTTTTTTCACTGTCAAGGATGCCCGCGAGGCGCGCAAGAGCGTGCTGTATGCCACCGGTTTCATCGGCTATTTCTACCTGCTGCTGATCGCCATCGGCTTCGGCGCAATTGTCATGGTCGGCACCGATGCGGCCTTTCGCGACGGCACTGGCGCCATCATCGGTGGCGGCAATATGGTCGCGGTGCATCTGGCCCAGGCGGTCGGCGGCAGCCTGTTTCTCGGTTTCATCTCGGCCGTGGCCTTCGCCACCATTCTGGCGGTGGTCGCGGGCCTGGCCTTGTCTGGCGCCTCGGCAGTGGCCCACGACCTGTATGCCTGCGTGATCCGTAAAGGCCAGGCCAGCGAGCGCGAAGAGATGCGCATGTCGCGCCTGACCACCCTGGTGATCGGCGTGCTGGCGGTCATTCTCGGCTTGCTGTTCGAGTCGCAGAACATCGCCTTCCTGTCAGGTCTGGTGCTGGCGATTGCCGCCTCGGTGAATTTCCCGGTGCTGTTGCTCTCGATGTTCTGGAAAGGCCTGACCACCCGTGGTGCGGTGGCCGGCAGCCTGGCGGGCCTGATATCAGCGGTGGTGCTGCTGGTCTTGAGCCCGGTGGTGTGGGTCAAGCTGCTTGGCCACGACACAGCATTGTTCCCCTACTCCAACCCCGCGCTGTTCTCCATGAGCTGCGCGTTTGCCTGCGCCTGGCTGTTCTCGGTCACCGACCGCTCCGAACGCGCCACTCAGGAACGTGGCCGCTACCTGGCGCAGTTCATTCGCTCGATGACCGGGCTGGGGGCTGCGGGGGCCAGCCGGCATTAGGTTTTGGGTAAAAGATTTTCGCATTGATCGCGGCTCAGTCCGCTTCTATAACCGACGGAACAATAACAATGCATAACGTCCGTGTTTCTGCCCCATTGCTACTGGCCATGGGGGCCGCCAGCGCCCAGGCCGGTTTTGTCGAAGACAGCAAGGCCAGCCTGGAGATGCGCAACTTCTACCTGAACCGCGACTTTCGCCAGAGCGATGCGCCTCAGGCCAAGGCTGAAGAATGGGCGCAAGGCTTCACCGCCCGCCTGACGTCGGGCTTTACCGAGGGCACCGTGGGTCTGGGCGTGGACGCCATCGGCGAACTGGGTATCAAGCTCGACTCCAGTGCCAGCCGGCGCAATACCGGGCTGCTGGCCTTCGACCCGGCCAGCGGTGAGCCGGTCGACCAGTACAGCGAACTGGGCATCGCGGCCAAACTGCGGGTGGCGAAAACCGTTCTGAAACTCGGCACCTTGCAACCCATGCTGCCGGTGGTGACCTATAACGACACCCGTCTGCTGTCGTCGACCTTCCAGGGCGGCATGCTGACCTCCACAGACATCGACGGCCTGACCATCAATGCCGGACGCCTGACCCGCGCCAACCTGCGCGATTCGTCCAGCCGCGATGCGATTGGCTACGGCGCCGCCAGCAGCGACGCGTTTGACTTTGCCGGTGGCAGCTACGCGTTCAGCCCGCGACTGACCGCCAGTTACTACTACGGCAAGCTCACCAACATCTACCGCCAGCACTTTATCGGCCTGGTGCACAGCGTGCCGCTGGGGACGAACTTGAGCCTGCGCAGTGACCTGCGCTATTTCGACAGCGGCAACGATGGCCAGCAACGCGCCGGGCGCATCGATAACCGCAACCTCAACGGCATGTTCACGCTGGGCTACGGCGGGCACAAAGTCGGCCTGGGCTTTCAGCGCATGTCGGGCGACAGCGCCTTTGCGTTTCTCAATGGCGGTGACCCGTACTCGGTCAACCTGGTGACCTATAACACCTTTACCCGCGCCGAAGAGGACGCCTGGCAACTGCGTTACGACTATGACTTTGCTGCCCTCGGCGTGCCGGGCCTGAGCTTCATGACCCGCTATGTCGATGGCCGCAATGCGCGCACCGCCAGCGGCGATCACGGCGAAGAATGGGAACGCAATACCGATATCGCCTACGTGCTGCAAAGCGGCCCGTTCAAGGGCTTGAGCATGCGCTGGCGCAACCTGACCTTTCGCTCCGGCAACGGGCTGAGCACCGACCTGGACGAGAACCGGCTGATCCTGGGCTACACCCTGGCGCTTTGGTAGTGCTGGCCCCGCCCACCATAAATGTGGAGACACTCTGATGAGCAACGCCCCTACCCTGCAAAGTTTTATCGCTGGTCGCTGGATTGGCGAGCATGGCGCCGCCTCGCTGCGCAGCGCTCTCAATGGCCAGGGCATTGCCCACACGCATGACGAGCTGCTGGATTTCAACGAGGCCCTGGAGCACGCGCGCCGGCAAGGCCGTGACAGCCTGCTGGCTCTGGATTTCCAGCAGCGCGCCGCATGCCTGAAGGCGCTCGGCAACTACCTGCTCGAACGCAAGGAACTGCTGTACAGCCTGTCGCACCATAGCGGCGCCACGCGGACCGATAGCTGGATCGACATCGAGGGCGGTGCCGGTACGCTGTTCGCCTATGCCAGTATCGGCCGCCGCGAACTGCCCTCGGGCAACCTGCTGCACGAAGGCCCGGCCATGCCGCTGGGCAAGCTGGGCAGCTTCGTTGGCAGCCATATTCTGGTGCCGCGCGGCGGCGTGGCAGTGCATATCAATGCGTTCAACTTTCCAATCTGGGGGATGCTGGAAAAGTTTGCGCCGAGCTTTCTGGCCGGCATGCCGTGTATCGTCAAACCGGCCACCGCGACCAGTTACCTGGCCGAAGCGACCGTGCGCCTGATGCACGAGTCCGGCTTGCTGCCCGCTGGCAGCCTGCAACTGATCATCGGCAGCACTGGCGATTTGCTTGACCGCCTGCAAGGTCAGGATGTGCTGACCTTCACCGGCTCGGCCGACACCGCCGCGAAACTGCGCGTCAACCCTAACCTGATCCGCCAGTGCGTGCCGTTCAACGCCGAGGCCGACTCGCTGAACTGCGCGATCCTCGCCCCGGAAGTGACCCCGGACGATCCTGAGTTCGAGCTGTTCATCAAGGAAGTGGCCCGCGAGATGACCGTCAAGGCCGGCCAGAAGTGCACCGCCATCCGCCGCGCCATTGTGCCGGCCAGACACATCGATGCGGTCGCGCAACAGCTGCATGCGCGGCTCAGTAAAGTGGTGGTCGGCGACCCGTCAGTGGAAGGCGTGAAGATGGGCGCCCTGGCGTCCCATGCGCAACAGGCCGACGTTGCCGAGCGCTTGCAACTGCTGCTGGCCAGCAGTGAGCTGCTGCTGGGGGCCGCCGACGGTTTTGCGCCGCGTGGCGAAGGGGTGGCCGAGGGCGCGTTTTTTGCCCCGACCCTGCTGCGCAGCCGCAACCCGCATGCCGAGGGCGGCGCCCACGATATCGAAGCGTTTGGCCCGGTCAGCACATTGATGGCCTACGAGGATCTGGACGAGGCCATTGCCCTGGCCGCCCGTGGCAAAGGCAGCCTGGTTGCCAGCCTGATCACCAAAGACCCGCAGGTCGCCGCCAAAGTGGTGCCCGCCGCAGCCGCGCTGCATGGTCGGCTGCACATTCTCGACCGTGAATCAGCCGCCGAGTCCACCGGCCATGGCTCGCCCCTGCCCCAACTCAAGCACGGCGGCCCCGGGCGGGCCGGCGGCGGTGAGGAACTGGGCGGTCTGCGGGCGGTGAAACACTACCTGCAACGCAGCGCCGTGCAAGGCTCGCCGAGTATGCTCATGGCCGTCACCGGCGAGTACGTGCGCGGTGCCAGGCTGATCGAAACCGAAGTCCACCCGTTCCGCCGCTATTTTGACGACCTGCAGATCGGCGAATCGCTGCTGACCCATCGGCGCACCGTGACCGAAGCTGACCTGGTCAACTTTGGCTGCCTGTCGGGGGATCACTTCTACATGCATTTTGACGAGATTGCCGCCCGCCAATCGCAGTTCGGCAAGCGCATCGCCCACGGCTACTTCGTACTCTCTGCGGCCGCCGGGCTGTTCGTCTCCCCCGCGGCGGGTCCGGTACTGGCCAACTATGGCCTGGATACGCTGCGCTTCATCAACCCGGTGGGCATTGGTGACACGATCCGTGCGCGGCTGACCTGCAAGCGCAAGATCGACCAGGGCAAGCTCAGCGCCAGGGACGAACCGCAAGGGGTGGTGGCCTGGGATGTGGAGGTGACCAACCAGCACGACGAGTTGGTGGCCAGTTACGACATCCTGACCCTGGTGCTCAAACGCTCAAGCCTTGCTTAACCGGCGATCTCGCCGACTTCGACCCGGTCACGGTGCTGCTTGGCCCGGTACAGCGCCTGGTCTGCGGTGCGCAGCAGCGCATCGAAGCTGTGCTGCAGATGGCGGCTGCCAGACTGGGTCAGACCGGCACTGAACGCAATCGGCAATGGCAACTGCGGGTCCAGTTCGCGACTGGCCAGCGCATCGCGCAGGCGCGCCATGAACACCTGCGCCTGGGCGACATCGGTGTGCGGAAACATCAACAGAAACTCTTCCCCGCCCCAGCGCACGAACACATCGCTATGACGCTTGAGCGAAAACACCGCCGCCGAGAACGCCTGCAAGGCACTGTCGCCCACCGCATGGCCGTACTTGTCATTGATGCTCTTGAAGTTGTCCAGATCGATCATCGCCACCGTCAGCGGATAGCTGCCGAGTGCGGCCTGCGCCCATTGCTGGTTGAGAATCGGCTGGGCGCCGCGCCGGTTCAAGGCCCCGGTCAGCACGTCGGTGATGCTCAGTTGCAGGGCCTGCATGCGCAAGTGCTCCTGAAGCATCAGGGCAAAGCCGAGGGTAAACAGGAATGACACCGTAAAATCCACCAGCAGCGCCATCCGCGAGGGCATGTCCGGCTCGTCATAAGGCAGCGGCGGGATCGGCTCGATCAATAGGCTGACACATGACCACAGCTGGAAGCCGAAGGCGAACACCTGGGTCGCGGCAATCCCCCAAGCGCCGCGATAAGTCCTCAACAGCCCGGCACAGACCCGCATCTGCACGGCAATCGCCAGCGCCGCCACCCCGGCAAACCAGGGAAGAATCCAGGAAGTGTCGATCAACGCCACCGCCAGGGCCAGATAGCCGGCCAGCGGCACCAGCACCCAGCCGAGCTGCTGGCCGAGGCGTCCCGGCAGCCCGACAAAATGACGCAACGCCACGGTATGACAACCAATACTGGCAATCAGCAGACCGGTGCTGGCCAGCAAGGCAGCGCGTGGCGACAGAATCTCCAGCCAGTGCAGCGACGGCAGCAACAGGCCGGGCTGGAGCATTTCGGCAACCCGGTACGAGGTATTGCACAGTTCACCCAACAGCCACCAGTGCAGGGCCTTGTTGCTGCGCCCCGCACCGACATACGACAGGCACAGCAATAGCGCCGTCATGATCCCGAACGGAGTGATGATCAACAGTAACGAGAAGGGATCGCTGAGCAACATGAACGGCGGCTTCTGGACAAAGGGCTGCAAGCACCCTCGCATTATGTCAGAGCGCCAGCAATTTGACTCTGGCCGATGGGCAGATAGTTTTCAGCCCGCCAGAGTCAGCCTTGGGCCCGCTCTACCCGGTTACGCCCGGTACGTTTGGCCTGGTACAACGCCGTGTCCGCAGAGCTGTAAGCGGCATCGAAGCGCAGGCCGGCCGCACTGGCGCTGACCCCGAAACTGGCAGTGACCTGGCGGTTGACCGGGGCAGCAAAGCAATGCCCGGCGATCGCCGCGCGCATGGCTTCGGCATAGTCCAGCCCCTGCTGCAAGTCGCTGCCAGGCAGCACGACGGTGAACTCTTCACCGCCCACCCGGCCGATCACCCCGACCTTGGCCACGATCGGCGCCAGGCATTCGACGATCCCGCGAATCACTGCATCGCCCGCCGGATGACCAAAGTCATCGTTGATCTGCTTGAACAGATCAATGTCCAGCACGATCAATACCGCGCCGGTGCTTTCCAGCATCCGCTTGGCCCGCTCGATCACAGCACCGCGGTTCAGCACCCCGGTCAGGGCATCATGGGTAGCGCGGAACTCCAGCTGTTCGGCCAGCGTTTGCAACTGCAGATTGAGCGCGTTCATCTCGCGTTCGGCACGGTCACTGCGAGTGATCAAGCGCCGGGTTTCTCGAATCAGGCGCTCGAAGTGGCTGGTCAGTTCGGCCAGCGACTGCTGGTAGAGCTCAGCGTCGGCATCGGCCTGAGCGAGGACCGAGCGGGCACGCCGCAACGCGTCGGTCTCGCTACTGAACAAGTCCACGGTCTGATCCGCACGCGCCTGGAGCGCAGAGCCAGCAGTCACCATGACCAATCTCCTTTATGAAACCGACACGGGATGATCATTGAAGGTCAACGAGGTGAAATCGGCCTGCAGTTCTTCACCGAACTCGAAGATCGTTTCGTCTTCTTCATCGTGATACCAGTTGACCACGATCTTGTTACCGGCCATGGCCGCGTGGTCAAGGGTATCGAAGATATTGAACAGCATCTTGGTGCTGGAGCTGTTGAAGTAGGCCAGTGCAATGTTGGCCGTCACTTCAACGCCGGCGCAATTAGCAAGAAAGTCGCGCAGTTGCTGGACGATCGGCGCATAAAACGCGGCGGCGTTTTCAGGATAGGACTCGCCCTTGATGGTCAGCAGGCGTTGGTCATAACGAAAATCGACTTCAGGCGAAGTGGCAGTGGCTTCAATGAAAAAATTGTCCATCACAGTCATCAATCCATTCAAATAGTGGCTTTGAGGCAGAACAAGGTGGTCTCCGGGTCTTGCGGGCGCGGCTGGAAGCTGTACTCCAGCGGCTCGCTGGCGTCGCGGGCCATGGTCAGAAAACCCAGCCCCGCGCCTTTGCTGCCCTCCGGCGTTTCGGCCCGCAGGGACACCTTGTAGGCCTGTTTGATTTCTTCAACCGACATGCCGCGCAGCGGTTCGAGGTTGGCGCGCAGCCGCTCGACCTCGCCACTGGCCACCGGGTTGGCACAGAGCATGGTGAACCGATTGTTTTCGGCACTGATGCAGACCGCCCCATGGCGCAGCCCGGTGTCGTCCTCGGCCGACACGCCCAAGGCATCGACCGAGTAGTGGACGATGTTTTGCGACAGCTCGATGAACGATGAGAACAGCTTGCGGCGGGTCGGGCCGCTGACACCGGAGACTTCAAGCTGCAGCTTGACCACCTCGGCCATCGCCGAAACGACGCTGTGGGAGAAGTAGCCCATGTGGTAGAAAATCACGTTGCGCCGTTGGGCAAGGTCGAAAAAGCTCATGTCATGGTCCTCAATGGCGCGCAGCAGATTAGTCATCATTGCTCCTGAGACGAGCGCAAAAGAAAGTCAAATCGTCACGACGATTCTGTTCGCCCTGCCAGTGCGACAGGACTTGCAACAACCCCTGGCCAATCTCGGCCGCCGGGCTATCGCTATTGGCCAGCAGGCTTTCAAATACCCGGCGCTTGCCAAAGGCGATGTTCTTGACCCCGCCAATCTGGTCGGTCAGGCCATCGGTGGTGATAAAAATCAGGCTGCCGGACTCCAGCGGCACACTGTGCATCTCCCATTGGTAATCCATGCCGCTGTCGACGTAGCCGACGCCCATCCGCTGGCCGGCAACCGTCTGAAACTGCTCAGCCTCCGGGTGCAGCACATGCAGGGACAGCCGCGCACCAGCAAAGCGCAGGGTCCAGGTATGGGTATCGAACCAGAAGAACGCAGCGTCCAGCCCGTCATCGGATTCCGGGGTGCCGTCGGCGTCGCGGTCCTGACCGAGCATGCTCTTGACGCTGCGGTTGACCGCCGACAGCAGGGTCGCCGGGTTGCGCGGCCCGTACTGATCGAGCGCCTGACCCAGCGCGCTGGAGGCAATCAGGGTCATGAACGCACCGGGCACACCATGGCCGGTACAGTCGGCAATCGCGCCGAACCAGCCGTCGGGGTACTTGCAGAAGTGATAGAAGTCGCCGCCCACCACATCACGCGGCTCCCAGACCAGCGAGGCGTCACTCAAGGTCGAGGCCAGCGTCTCGCGCGAAGCACGCAGCATGGCGCGTTGAATCACACTGGCGTATTCGATGCTTTGCATCATCTGGCGGTTCTTTTCCGCCTGCATCGCCGCCACCACCGCGATCAGTTGCAGACCGTTGCCCAAACCGACAAACCGCCCTTCACGGGTCACGATAAAGCCATCGGCCAGCGCTTTTTCACCAAACTCGACGGTCTTGAAGGTCAGCTCTTCGATGCTCATCTCGGCATCGACGATCAGCGGCTCCTTGTCCATGAAGGCGATGCAGCTTTTCTTGTCGTACAGCTCGCGGTGATACAACTTGCTCATCTGTGACATGAAGATATTGCGATTGATCAGACCGACCGGCCGCTCTTGATCGACCACCGCCAGGCACACCAGGTCGCGCTGGGTGGTAAAGACCTCCATGACCAGTGAGTTACTGTCGTCTATGTCGATGGCTGGAACGAAGTTGCACAGATCCCCCGCACTTTTGTGGTCACGGGGCAATCGGGGACGCATGAATTGAAAATGCTCTGCTTTCATTCGCGGGCCACTGCACATCATAAATACGTGACCCTACTACAGCGATATTAAACTGATATTACAGTGTCCTTTCAGGGCATCAGGGTCTCCAGCAACCAGGCGCCGGCAGGACCCAGGGTGCGCTGCCGCGACCAGATCACATCAACCGCCGAGCGGCGTGGCCAGCCCGGCACCTGCAACTCCTGCAAGCGCCCCTGGGCGTAGCCAGACACCAGCCAGCGCGGCAACGCGGCCCAGCCAAAGCCGAACACCGCCATGTCCATTAGCAGCAGATAGTTAGGCGCCGACCAACTGCGCCGGCTGCTGGTGGGCAGGTCATCGGTCGGGTTGAGGTGCTCTACCAGGGTGTTGAGTCGCAAGGCCCGATGACCCGCCAATTGCGCGTAGCTGACCTGCTGCTGGCCAGCCAGTGGATGCTGGTGCGCAACGAACAAGCCAAAATCGGCGCGTTCGGTGATGGTTGCATGGCCGATCTCGGGCGGATAACCGGCCTGGGCCGAAAGCAGGCCCAGCGTCGCCCGGCCGCTCTGGATCAGATTGATGGCATCGCCGTGTTCGGCAAATACGCATTCCAGCTCGATATCCGGAAAACGCTGGTCCAGCTCGGTCATACGCGCTTCGAATTCGACGAACTGGTTGGCATCGGACAACACCAGGGTCAGGCGCGGCTCAACGCCAGCCGCCAGCCGCCCGGCGGTGCGACGCAGCAAGTCCTGGGCACACAGCACATCCTCGACCCGCTCCAGCATGGCCCTGCCCGCTGCGGTCAACACCGGCTGGCGCGCCGAACGATCAAACAGTTGCAGATCCAGATCGATCTCCAGCCGGGCAATGGCCTCGCTGATGGTTGACTGGCTTTTACCCAGCCGGCGCGCCGCCGCACTGAACGAACCCAGCGCGGCGATCTGGACAAACGCCTCAAGGGCTTCGGGTGAATAATTCATGACGCGGCCTCCATCGGTTTTACCGATTGATCGTATTTTCACTTTAGCCCGATGACCGATAAGAATGCAGGATCTTTATTGACAGGTGGCTCCGTCATGAACAGCTCAGCCCATTCACTCCCTGCCAAAACCCTCAAGGAACGCGTGCTGCACGCCTTCGCCTTCGAGACGGTCGGGGTCATCATCTGTGCGCCGATCCTGGCCTGGGTGATGGATCGCTCAATTGGCAGCATGGGCGCCCTGACAGTGATGATCTCCACCGTGGCGATGCTCTGGAACATGCTGTTCAACCTGCTTTTTGACCGTATCCGCGCCCGGATGGGCTTCAACATGACCCTGACCAACCGTACGCTGCATGCGCTGTGCTTTGAGGCGGGTCTGATTCTGGCCGTGGTACCGCTGGCCGCCTGGTGGCTGTCGATCAGCCTGGTCCAGGCGTTCTGGCTGGACATTGGCGTGCTGCTGTTTTTCCTGCCCTACACCATGGCGTTCAACTGGGCCTGGGATGGCGCGCGGGAGCGGTTGCTGGCTAACCGGCCAGTGCAACGCTACAACTGACCGGTCAAAAAACCGCATGGCTGTATGGGGCCGCGCTCGCCCGCTTCTTGCACACTGACCGAAATTGACAAGCCAGGGAGCGCAATACCATGACAGAGATCCTAAAACTGGCGGCCTTCAGCGATGGCGAAACAGGCGGCAACCCGGCCGGGGTGTGGATTGGCGATGCCCTGCCCGATGAGCCACGCATGCAAGCCATCGCGGCAGAGGTCGGATTTTCCGAGACCGCGTTTGCCGCCCCACTGGACGGCGGGCGCTGGCGGGTACGTTATTTCTCGCCCTTGGCCGAGGTGCCATTCTGCGGCCATGCCACCATTGCCCTGGGAGCGGCACTGGCGGCGCAGCACGGTGACGGAGTGTTCGATCTGCAATTGAACCAGGCCAGCATTACCGTGGAGGGCCATGCGCAGGGGCAACTGGTTTCGGCGGCGTTGCAATCACCACCGACCCACAGCCAGCCGATCAGTGAAGCACTGCTGAACGAGGCGCTGGCTCTGTTCGGTTATCGCCGCGATGAGCTGGACCTGCGCATTGCGCCAGCAGCGATCAATGGCGGTGCGGGGCACCTGGTGCTGGCGCTCAACAGCCGTGAAGCGCTCAGCGCCATGCGTTATGACCAGGCCGCCGGGCGCGAGCTGATGGTGCGTGAAGGCTGGGCCACAATTGTGCTGGTGTTTGCTGAAAGCGCGCAGTTTTTCCATACCCGCAATCCGTTCGCGTTCGGCGGTGTCTACGAAGACCCGGCAACCGGCGCCGCCACTGCCGCGCTGGCCGGTTACCTGCGTGACATCGGTTGGCCACATGGCGGTGTGATCGATATCCTGCAGGGCGAAGACATGGGCAGCCCGTCGCGGCTGCGGGCAGAAATCAGCGCACAGCCGGGCAGCTCGATCCGGGTATCGGGAATGGCCCGCTACCTGTAATCAGGCATCACGCCTTGAGCCGGCTGCCACTGGCCGCCACTCCCAGCAGCATGATCGCCACGACCATGAACGCCACGCCCAGGCTGCTGAGGTGGGCGACAAAGCCGATGGCTGCCGGCCCCATCAGAATCCCGGCATAGCCGACCGTGGTCACTGCCGGGATGGCCACGCTTTCGGGCATGTCTTGCTGGCGTCCCACGGCGCTGTAACACACCGGAACGATGTTCGAGCAGCCGGCGCCGACCATCGCATACCCCAGCAAGGCCGCTTCCCAGGCCGGCACCAGGGTGGCAATGGCCAGACCCAGCGCCGCCAGCAGACCACCCAGAATAATGATGCGATTCGGCCCGAGCCGACGCACGATGGCATCGCCGAACAACCGGCCAAAGGTCATGGTCACGGCAAATACCGCATAGCCCAGGCCAGCGTAGGCGGTCTCCATGCCGCGGCTGGCGGTCAGGAACACCGCGCTCCAGTCGAGCATCGCGCCTTCGGCGAGAAATACGGTGAAGCACAGCAGACCAATGAACAGCACCACCCCACGCGGAATGGCAAACGCCGGGCCTTCAGCAGCACTGCCATAAGGCAGCAAATGCGCCATGGCCTTGAGCAGCGCCAACGCGATGATGAACAGCACCAGCAAAATCGCCTGCAACGGCGAGGCGCCCAGCACCAGCAGTACGCTGACGCCGGCAGCACCGACGATCCCGCCAAGGCTGAACAAGCCGTGAAAGCCCGACATCATGGTCTTGCCGCTTTCACGCTCGACAATCACCGCCTGGATGTTGGCCGTGCAGTCCACAGCGCCCATCCCCACCCCGAACATAAACAGCGCGGCAATCAGTAGCGCCAGGCTGTCGACCGTGGCCAGCAGGGGCAGGCACAGGCAGATCAGCAAGGTGCCGCCAACCAGCAGACGTCGACACCCCCAACGCGCCGCCAGCGCTCCGGCCACCGGCATGGCACTGATCGAACCCACCCCGAGACACAACAGCAGCAGGCCGAGCATGCCCTCATCCAGGCCGACGCGGAGCTTGGCGTAAGGCACCAGTGGTGCCCAGGCGGCCATCCCGAAACCGGCAATGAAAAACGCCAGGCGCGTTGCCATCTGCTCCTGGCGCGGGGTGCTGCGCGAGGCAGCGGTAGCGGTGTCACAAGCGGTCATGCGGGCTCCTCATCCATGACAAAAAAGGGCCATGGTAGCGACTCAGACCTGACAACGCTGGAAAAGTCGAATAAGCGTCATATCCACTAACGCCAATTCACTCAGAGGGGAACCTTTAATACTCATAGGCACCCGGGCAACGACTCTCTCCAAAACCTCCGATATCAAAATGAAATTACCTAGGGTTTATGTCTGCCCCGCTGGACAAGGATCATTTAGTGACATTCACGCAGGCTTGAGAAAATGAAACGGATCAAATCGGTTGCGCTGTCAGGTGCAATGATCTTCTCGCTGTTTTGCCACAATACCTGGGCTGCCAATGCTCAATCCTGGAATCTGGCCAGAGACATGTACCTCATGACGGAAAAGCCCCCTGCGGGCTCTCCATGGGCGTTCATGCAGAACAAGACAGCAGTCAATGCGGCAGCCAATTACACGCTTTTCCCAACCTTCCATGCTGATCAATGCGGCGACGGGGCGACTACCTGCTGGATGGAAGGTGCTGGCAACGGCTACATAGCTATCGTAAAGAAAAGCTGGACCTTCTCAGGGTCGGGCTCCAGTTCCCTGTTCAAGCAGGGCGACGTGGTTGCACATCCTGGCTCAAACTTCCAGAGCATTGTTCGCTGGACCAGTCCGATTGCCGGCAACATCAATGTACTGGGCAGCATCAACGATCTGCATAACGCGTGCGGAGACGGGATAAGCTGGTCACTCAACCTCGGCGACACGTTGCTGCAGTCAGGCAGCCTTGCAAAAGGCGGCAGCTCGTTGATTTATGTCGATAACATCGCTGTTACTGTGGCCGCCGCTCTATATTTAGTCATCGACAAGAAAGCCAACTACTCGTGCGATGCCACGAGCTTCGATCCACTAAGGAAACTCCGAACACGTTGTCAATCAGCCGGAAATAGACGGCTTGAGGATGCCGAAAAGCCCGATTTTCAGCCGCTGATTATTGGATAACCAAGGCAAAGCCTTGGGTTTCTGCCCTCCCGGGCGCACCTCTCCCGCAGCAGGTAATAATTGCCGACGCACCATCCGCAGATTCGACAGAGCAAACAGCGTGGTCAGTTGCGCCATGTTCTTGGCCAAGCCACGGAAACGGGTTTTCACATAGCCGAATTGGCGCTTGATTACACGGAATGGATGTTCGACCTTCGCTCGCGCCTGCGCTTTGAACTTTTCGATCTTGCGTCTGGCCTTGTAGAGCACGCTTCGTTTGCTTAAATGCGTATAGGTGCTACGACGAGCCGCAATCTGTCAGATTACCGGCCTTCCTACATGCTCCGGCCGCTTCTCCACGCCGGTATAACCCGCGTCGGCACAGATAACATTTTCATCGCCATGCAACAGGTGAGCGACCTCCGTTACATCGGCCACATTTGCCGCATTTCAGGATCGCGCTTGCCGTCCTTGTTCTTGGTCGAGCTGGGTGCGTGGATGATGGTGCCCTGGCGCAACGACAGGCCCTTGTCTCGCAGGTAATTGTTGATGGCTTCCAGAATCCCCGACGCTAGCTGATGCTTTTCCAGCAGGTGCCGGAAATTCATGATTGTCGTGTCTTCGGGGATAGGAGCGCTGAGCGTCAATCGAGCAAACTGGTGCGCCGAAGTGATCTCGTACAGCGCCTCTTCCATGGCTGGGTCACTCAACGAGAACCAGTTCTGCAGCAGATGAACACGAAGCATGGTTTCCAGTGGGTACGGCTTGCGACCATCGCCGGCCTTTGGGTAATGCGGCTCGATCAATGCCACCAAGCCGCTCCACGGGACCACCTGCTCCATCTCGGCCAGAAAACGCTCGCGACGGGTTTGCTTGCACTTACCGGCGTACTCGAAATCGAAAAAGCTCATCTGACTCATGGGATGGAGGGTTTGTAGAGGGCAGTTGGATGGGCCCTATTTCAGCACAGCTCAGATGGTCTGTGCTGACTTGTTCGGAAAATCCCTAACCGGCCTTCTGGCCAGTTTTTCGTTTCCACGACCCTCCGTCTGGAACTAACAAGCAGCGACCTCGAATGCCACACGGCGCAAATCGCGTGATGGTGCCTGCAAACTTTTGGGCGGCGGTGCAGGGCTTCTCGTGTAGACGGAATATTTTTTACGATCAGGCCTGAATAAAACCTCAAGGGTTGCCGATATATCTGGAAAGTTCATAAAGCTTTCGTGCATAGCAATAGACTATAAAAAAATACATTGCGATAGATGTAATAAAAATTCGCCAGTAGCATCATTGTTCAGAGAGATTCTCATGTCACTACGCAGTATGAACATCGCCCCTCGCGCTTTTCTCGGTTTCGCATTCATCGCATTGCTGGTGATTGTGCTGGGCGTCTTTGCCCATACCCGCATGACGTTGATGCGCCAGGCGACGATTGAGGTGCAGACCAACCAGTTGCCCAGCGTCGGCTACCTGGGCAACTTGATCGAGGGTGTGCTGCGGATGCGCATTCTGTCATTTCGGGTCTTGGTCAATCGCGAGCCCGCGGCCCTGGACGAGGCCTATGCGCGTATTGGCGTCCTGGTGGACAAGTTGCGCAAGGACCAGAAGAGCTATGCCGACCTCCCTGCTGTAGATGAGGAGTTGGCAAAGTACCGCGAGTTCACCGCTACCCTCGACACCTACCTCAAGGATCAGGAGCGCATGGTGGAACTGTCCCGGCAAAACAAGCTGGAGGATTTGCGCAGCCTGATCAATACCCAGATCAAGGCCGGCACCGATCTGATGGGCGTACAGCTTAATAAACTGGTGGAAATCAACAAGGCTGGTGCCAAGGTCGCTTCGGATGAATCCGGCAGGCAATACGACAACGCGAGTACCGGCATTGTCATTGTTTCGGTGGTGGCTGCCCTGCTGACGGTGCTGTTGGCCTGGCTGCTGACCCGAAGCATTGTCACGCCATTGAGGAAAGCCGTCGAAACTGCCGAAGTCATCGCCAGTGGCGATCTGAGCAAGCAGATCCTGGTCGAGGGTTCGGATGAACCGGCTCGCCTGCTGACCACCTTGTCCACCATGCAGGACAACTTGCGCAAGACCATAGAACAGATCTCCGGCTCAGCCACGCAGTTGGCTTCGGCTGCGGAGGAACTGAGCGCTGTGACCGAAGAGTCTTCGCGTGGGCTGCAACAGCAGAACAACGAGATCGAGCTGGCGGCCACAGCCGTCAATGAGATGACCAGTGCGGTGGAAGAGGTGGCGCGCAATGCCGTTTCGACCTCCGAGGCGTCCCAGCAGTCCAACCAGGCCGCGCGCGAAGGTCATTGCCGTGTCTTGGAAACCGTGGAAGCGATCCAGGCCATGACCCGTGACGTACAGAGCACTTCGGCCATGATTGAGGGCCTGGCGGCTCAAGGCCGTGATATCGGGCAGGTGCTGGACGTGATTCGGGCGATTGCCGAACAGACCAACCTGCTGGCCCTCAACGCAGCTATCGAGGCGGCCCGTGCCGGTGAAGCAGGTCGTGGTTTTGCGGTGGTGGCCGATGAAGTACGAGCTCTGGCGCACCGTACCCAGCAGTCGACCCGCGAGATCGAGCAGATGGTGGCAGGCATCCAGAACGGCACCGGTGAAGCCGTGCAGTCGATGCAGCAAAGCAACCAGCGTACCCAGGACACCCTGGAGCGCGCACGTGCGGCAGGCGGGGCGCTGGAGCAGATCACCCACTCGATCAACCTGATCAACGAACGCAATCTGGTGATCGCCAGTGCGTCGGAAGAGCAGGCACAGGTTTCCCGTGAGGTGGACCGTAACCTGGTGAATATCCGCGACCTGGCCTCCCAGTCAGCGGCGGGAGCCAACCAGACCAGTGCTGCCAGTCATGAATTGTCACGTCTGGCGCAGGAGTTGCGCTCACTGGTCGCCCGATTCGTCATCTGACGGTCCGAAGGACTTGAGTGTGATGATTAGTTGCGATCTTTCCAGCGCAATGTGCCGATGGCAGTCTCTCATCGCCAAAACTCCGCGTGCCTGCAAGTTCGCCGTCTTGCAGGCACACGGTTTCTTTTCAGAATGGTAGAGAAGATGGGCCTAATCAGCCCTTTGCAAGCTCGGGAAGCACCAGAGCGCTTTAGGGATCCTCCGATCAAGTTAGCTTCTGACGTGCAGAAGCTAACCACCAGCGGCGTTTTTCCGTCATATCGGCTTGATAAGCAATTGCTCAAGCAGCTGTCGGCAGGCTTTTCAGCCCACCTTGTCTAGCCAAGGCGCAATTCACCCATACCCATCAGTTTCTTGCGCACCATCCACAGGTTCGACAGTACAAACAGCGTGGTCAGATGAGCCGTGTTTTTTACCGAGCCACGGAACCGGTTCTTTACGTGGCCGAACTGACGCTTGATCACCCGAAACGGATGTTCGACCTTGGCTCGGGTTAGTGCTTTTGCCCGTTCAATTTCGCGCTTGGTCTTGTAGATCCGGCTGCGCTTGCTCAGCTTCGTGTACGTACTGCGACGCCCTGCAATCTGCCAGATCACCTTACGGTTTTCATGCTCCTTGCGCTTCTCAACAACGGTATAGCCCGCCTCGGCGTAGACAGCATTCTCGTCACCGTGCAGCAGTTCAGCCACTTGCGTCACATTTGCGACCTTGGCTGCGGTGCAATGGACGTGATAGACCAGCCCCGATTCCATATAGGCACCAATGTGGGCTTTCATGCCAAAAAAGGACTGATTTCCTTTTCTGGTCTGGTGCATTTCAGGGTCACGTTTGCCGTCGTTGCTCTTGGTCGAACTGGGGCATGAACAATCGTGGCGTGGACGATGGTGCCTTGGCGAAGCGACAGACCTTTGTCCTGCAAGTAGCGATTGATGACGTCCAGGATCCCCGCTGTCAGTTGGTGTTTTTCCAGCAGGTGCCGGTAATTCTTGATCGTGGTGTCTCCGGGGATCGGAGCGCTGAGCGTCAGCCGGGCGCACTGGCGCATCGAGGTGATTTCGTACAGCGCTTATTCCATGACCGGATCACTGAGAGAAAACCAGTTTTGCAGCAGGTGAATGCGCACCATGGTCTCCAGCGGATAGGGCTTGCGACCGCCGCCAGCCTTTGGGTAATGAGGCTCGATCAGTGCCACCCGCTCGCACCAGGGAACGACTTGCTCCATCTGGGCCAGGAAGCGCTCTCAACGGGTCTGCTTGCGTTTGCCGACGTACTCGAAATCGGAAAAGCTAATCTGACTCATGGGACTGGCTGTTGCTCGTGACGGGAGTGGTGGGCTATTTCAGCACAGCGGGCGGGCGCTGTGCTGGAACTTGATCGGAGAATCCCTAATAGCCGGTTGAAACCGAAGAGCTCTTTCCAGCGATGAGCTGAAAAGGGTCAGGCGCAGTGCCTGTAGGCGTGCAGGCACTGTGCAAGCCCAGGGTGTCAGACAAACACTTCAGTAGCGACCGGCTGGCCGGCCAGTTGAATGAAGCCGTCGACGGCCTGGTTGCTCAAAGCGACAAACTCGGCCGACTCGGAGAAGGCGATTACCACTTCCTGACGGCTCATGGTCTGGTTGTCCAGATGGCCGGTCCACCAATCCCGGCCACCGGCGTCGGCGCTGCGATCCAGGGCATTGAGGTACAGCTGATTGACGAAGTCGGTATTGTTGAGGGCACCGTAGGTCTGATTGAACTCGCTACTGTTCACAAAGCTTGCAGCCACGTCCGTCAGTGACATGCCGCGGTCCACTTGCTGTTCCCAGTAACGAAAGCCGCCAAGGTCCGGGCTGCGGTCGAAGGTGGTCATGTACAGGCGCGCCAGTGACGCATCACTGACTTGCGCCACCAACGGCTGGCCGGTCTCGCCCGGACGACTGTGCGACACCGAGATTTCCTGATAGATGCCACTGCCGTCCAGGTCGCGGTAAACGGTGGTCTCGATCCAGCCATCGTCGCGCTCGACATGCAGCACATCAGTGCCAGACACGCTGTAGGTCTCGTCGCGATCAATGTTCTCAAGCTCCCAGCGACCGTCGTCGAACTCATAGACCCGCTGGATCTGCCCGGAAACAATATCGAAACGCTTCAGATCGATCTCCGCCATGACTCACCCTCTCCCTAACAATGTGAACATTTGATGTCAGGCAAATGTATGGCACTTGGCTTAAACGAAACTTAATAACCAGTTACAACCTCGCCCCCATTCAGTGCACGGCATCGCGTTCGGGTATTCAAGGGACGCATCTGGGCAGGCAGACGGACAAATTCTGTAGCATTTTCAACTACACGACTGTTTTGAATCGCGAACAGTCCTTAGAATAGGCAGGCATTGCACCACTGCGGTGCAACCCTTCTCTTTCATCCATTGCCTTCCCAAGAGTCCCTCGTGCAGAAAGGAATTGCGCTTTCGGTACTGGCTTCCTGTCTGTTCGGAGTCATGTACTACTACACCTCGTTGATGGCCCCGCTCAGCGGTGAAGAGATTTTCGGCTGGCGCATGCTGCTGACGGTGCCGTGCGTGACGCTGTTCATGTTCATGTGCGGTGACTGGCCGCTGGTCAAGGCGCTGGGCGCGCGCATTTTGCGTCACCCGGTGCTGATTCCGGGGATCATGCTGTCTTCGTTTCTGATGGGTGTGCAGTTGCTGTTGTTCATGTGGGCGCCGTTGCACGGTCGCAGCCTGGAGGTGTCGCTGGGTTATTTTCTGTTGCCACTGACGATGATCCTGACCGGGCGTCTGGTGTATGGCGAGCACCTGTCGCACCTGCAGAAGGTGGCGGCAGCCTTTGCTGCGTTTGGGGTGGCGCATGAAGTGTGGCGACTGGGCAGTTTTTCCTGGGAGACGCTGGTGGTCGCGGCCGGTTATCCGGTGTATTTCGTGCTGCGCCGACGGTTGCAGACAGACAATCTGGGCGGGCTGTGGTTTGACATGTTGTTCATGTTGCCGGTCGGGGTGTGGTTCATTGTCAGCGGTAATCCGGCGGCGGCGCAGGCGACGCCGATGTTGTATGTGTTGATTCCGCTGTTGGGGGTGATCAGTGCGTCGGCGTTGATCAGCTATCTGCTGGCGAGCCGGCTGTTGTCGTTCAGCCTGTTCGGGCTGCTCAGTTATGTGGAGCCGGTGTTGCTGGTGGGTGTGGCGTTGTTGCTGGGCGAGAGTATCGGCGCTGATGAGTGGCTGACCTATGTGCCGATCTGGCTGGCGGTGCTGGTGTTGGTGATCGAGGGCGCGAAGCATCTGTTAGCGCAGCGGCGGCGCAACGCGGTTTCCTGAACGACTGTAGGAGCGGCTTCAGCCGCGAAAGTCTGTCGATCTGTGCAAGACTTTTTGCCGTAGTCGCCTGTACTTCGGGTTTCGCCCCGACGGGCGAGTTGCTTTGGTTTCGCCCAAAGTAACCAAAGGCATTGCTCTTGGCTTGGGTCCGCCCTGCGGGCGAACTTCCCTCCGTCCGGCATCGATTCGGGGGCCGGCGCGATGGGCACCGGAGTGAGGGAACCCCGCAGGGGGCCAAGACCGGAGCTAGCGCTTTGGTTACTTTGGTGTACACCTAGACAAAAGTGACCCGCTGTCAAAGCGCAAAGGTGACTCAAACCCACTGCCGCTGCGGCGAATGTATCCATCCCTGGCGCTGTTCTCACTCACTAAACCGCTGCAACTGCATCTCCTGCAACCGGCTCAAAGTTCGGCGGAAGGCGAATTCCAGGTAGCCTTGGGTGTAAAGCTGGTCCATGGGCACGGGGGCTTCGACATAGAGCGGGACGCGGCGGTCGTAGCATTCGTCGACCAGAGCGATGAAGCGCCGCACGCTGTCATCTTTGGGTGACAGTTGCGGCAGTTCGCGGTCACCGGCTTTGACCTGTTCGACGCCGTCTTCGGTGCCGCGGGCAATCTTCGCCTCGCGCTGTACAGCGCTGAGCAGCGGTACTTCGCTGAGCATGACCACGGCAAAACGGTCGCAAAGGGCGATGAAGTCCATCGCCGCCAGTGGTTGTTCGCACAGGTCGCGGTAGCGGCACCAGATCACGTTGTCGGTATGTTGCAGGACATTGACGCTGCGGTAGCCCAGCATGACCTGAGTGTCGTGCACGGTCTGGCCGTGGGTCAGGCCCTTGAAGATTTCAGCCAGGGCGCCGGGCTTGCCGGGTTCGCTGACCCAGTAGCGTTGCAGCAGTTGCCCCGGATGCAATCGGTGGTCTGCGCCGCCATCGACCTCGACCACTTGCATGTAGTGCTCGATCGCGGCAATGGCGGGCAGGAAGCGTTCGCGGTTGTGGCCGTGGCTGTACAACTGCGGCGGCGGGATGTTCGAGGTGCAGACCAGCACCACACCGGCTTCGAACATGGTCTGTAGCAGCCCACCGAGAATCACCGCGTCGCCAATGTCGGTGACGAACAGCTCGTCGAAACACAGCACTCGCACGTCTGCCGCCAGTTCCCGGGCGATCACCGCCAACGGCTGGGCGGTGCCGGTCAGTTCAAACATGCGCTTGTGGACCCAGCGCATGAAGTGATGAAAGTGCTGACGCCGCGACGGTACTTGCAGGCTTTCATGGAAGCGATCCATCAGCCAGGTCTTGCCGCGCCCCACTGGCCCCCACAAGTAGATACCCCTGGCGCCGCCGCCATCAGCCAGCGCCTGCCAGCAGGCCTGCAACTGTTCAGCGGCATCACGCTGGGACGCATCAGCATGAAAGCCCCGTTGCAGGGCTTGTTCATAGGCTTGCAGCGGCGTCGGGCCAGTCATTGTCACACTCCTTGTGGCTGGATGCCGGCACGCCGCAGCAGGCTGCGGCAACGCTCGGACAGATGGATCACGCGCAGGTGTTTGCCGGCCTTTTCATAGCGCTCGCGCAGGGTTTTGAGTGCGGCAATGGCCGAGTAGTCGACGAAGCTCAGGTGCTGACAGTCGAGTACCACCTGCTCAGGATCATCTTGCGGCGAGAACTGTTCGAGAAAATGTGTGGTCGAGGCAAAGAACAGCGTGCCATGCGCGTTGTAGACCTTGCTGCCATCGACGGCCTGATGGCTGTCGACATACAGGTCACGGGCATGCTTCCAGGCAAAGTCCAGCGCGGCGACGATAACCCCGAACAGCACCGCCATGGCCAGGTCGGTGAGCACCGTGACCACGGTTACCGCGACAATCGCCAGCATGTCGCTGACCGGCACTTTGCGCAGGATGCGCAGCGACGCCCAGGCGAAGGTCTGCTGCGCCACCACCAACATCACACCGACCAGCGCCGCCAGCGCAATACGCTCGATCAGCGGCGCCAGAAACAGGATGAACATCAGGATCATGCCACCGGCCACAACCCCGGACAGCCGCCCACGACCGCCGGAGCCAAGGTTGATCACGGTCTGGCCAATCATGGCGCAGCCGCCCATCCCGCCGAACACCCCTGACACCATGTTCGCCGCCCCCAGCGCCACGCACTCGCGGTCCGGGTAACCACGAGTCTCGGTGATTTCATCGGTGAGGTTAAGGGTCAGCAACGTCTCCAGCAGGCCCACCATGGCCATAACCAGCGCATAAGGCGCGACGATGTACAGGGTTTCCAGCGTCCAGGGCACTTGCGGCCAGGCAAAGGCCGGCAAACCACCGGCCATGTGCGCCATATCCCCCAGGGTGCGGGTCGGCAGGTCGAGCAGGTACACCGCCAGGCCAACCCCGACAATCGCTACCAATGCGGGCGGTGCCGCACGGGTCAGACGCGGCAGCAGGTAAACGATGGCCATGGTGACCGCGACCAGGGCGAGCATGATGTACAACGCCTGGCCGCTGAGCCAGGCGCCGTCATGTTGAAAGTGTTCGAGCTGGGCCATGGCAATGACAATGGCCAGACCGTTGACGAAGCCGAGCATCACCGGGTACGGCACCAGCCGCACCAGCTTGCCCAGGCGCAGCAGGCCGAACAGCACCATTAGCGCCCCGCCGAGCAGCACCGTGGCCAGCAGGTATTGCACGCCATGTTCGACCACCAGCGCGACGATCACTACCGCCATTGAGCCTGCTGCGCCGGAGATCATGCCCGGCCGACCACCCAACAGGGCGGTCAGGATGCAGATGATAAAAGCCCCGTACAGGCCCATCAGCGGGTTGAGATGCGCCACCAGGGCAAAGGCGATGCACTCGGGCACCAGCGCAAAAGAGGTAGTCAGGCCGGCAAGAACATCGGCGCGCAGACGGGAGAATTTCATGGGTTACCAGACCAGGCGGCGCGTGGGCACGCGAAAAAGCTGGCATGGTACGCAAACGTGCCCAATGCAGCCAGACACATGTGGTTACAGCGCGTGCATTCGCCAATATTCAGAGAACAAATGTCTATTGAGCGTTCTCCTATTGGCAGGCAATGTACCGGCCCCCCGCGCAACAGGACTGACAATGAACCGAACAATCACGCTGACCGCGGTAACGCTGGCCCTTCTCGGCAGCCCTGCGGCCTGGAGCCAGACCACCGATTCGCAGGCCCGGGACCTGCTCATCGAGCAGGCCGCCCGGCAAGTCATGCAACAAAACGGTATCGCCGGCATGGCCATCGCGGTCACTGACCATGGCGTCCAGCGCTTCTATAATTTCGGCGTGGCGGCCAAAGACACGGGCGCACCGGTGACCAGCGACACGCTGTTCGAACTGGGCTCGATCAGCAAGACCTTCACCGCGACCCTCGCCACCTGGGCTCAGGCGCAAGGCAAACTCCGGCTCGACGCCCCGATCGACAGCTACCTGCCCGCCCTGCATGACAGCCGCCTGGGCAAGGTCGCCGTATTGCACCTGGCCACCCACACGGCCGGCGGCTTCCCGTTACAGGTGCCGGATCGAGTGCAGGATGAGCAACAACTGATGGCGTACTTCAAGGCATGGCAGCCGCAGTACCTGCCCGGCACGCATCGCAGCTATGCCAACCCGAGTATCGGCCTGCTCGGGGTGATTGCCGCCAAAAGCCTGGGGCTGCCGTTCGACCAGGCCATGCAGCAAGGGTTGCTGCCGGCCCTGGGGCTGTCGGCGACCTGGATCAAGGTGCCTGCGGACAAACAGAGCCTGTATGCCCAAGGCTATGACCGGCAGGACCAACCGGTACGGCTCAATCCCGGCATACTGGCCGATCAGGCTTACGGGGTGAAATCCAGCAGCGCCGACCTGATCCGTTTTGTCGAGGCCAATATCGCCAGCCACCCGCCAACCAGTCCGTTGCAAGAAGCGCTGCGAGCGACCCACACGGGTTATTTCAGCTTTGGCCCGGCGATTCAGGCGCTGGCCTGGGAGAGCTATCCGCCACAGGCGGACCTGTCGGCACTGCTGGCAGGCAATTCCAATGACATGGCGCTCAAGACCCAACCGGCGCAGGCACTGCGCCCCCCCGTGCCTCCAGCACCCGGCAGTTGGCTCAACAAGACCGGCTCGACCAATGGTTTCGGTGGTTATGTGGCCTTCATGGCCGACCGCGAATGGGGCGTGGTGATCCTGGCCAACCGCAACTACCCGAACCCAGAGCGAGTGCGCCTGGCACAGACCATCCTCAACGCTGCGGACACGCCACTAGTGCGTTGAAAACCGTTTAAAAGCGCCGATTGGAATTGATAAACAAGGCATCGCCAGACGCTTTGGCTATGACAACCGGCGCTTGACAAACACCTGAACCGCCCCTGAACAGCAGCCAGAAATCCTTGGATAAGGGAAAAACAACTGGCCCTTACACGGGAATGACTATCATTATGTTGCGCATTGTTTCGGTGGCAACACTTTGAAACGCTTCACCCGCCCGTAGTCATTCCTGGTGAAAAATGCTCGTTCCCTTTCTGATCATGCTGCGCGAAGGCATTGAAGCCGCGCTCATCGTAGGCATCATTGCCTCCTATCTCAAACAAACCGGCCGCGGCCAATGGATGCCGGCGGTGTGGATCGGCGTGTTCCTCGCAGGCGCCCTGGCCTTGTTGGTCGGTGGCGGCCTGGAACTGATGAGCGCCGAATTTCCGCAAAAACAGCAGGAACTGTTCGAAGGCATCGTCGGCCTGCTGGCAGTGGGCATCCTCAGTTCCATGGTGTTCTGGATGCGCAAAGTGGCGCGCTCGGTCAAAGATGATTTGCAACAGTCACTGGACAGCGCATTGAGCGGTTCGCGCAATCAAACCTGGGCGTTGATTGCCATGGTGTTCTTCGCCGTGGCCCGCGAAGGTCTGGAGACCGTGTTTTTTCTGCTCGCGGTATTCCAGCAGAGCACCGGCTCCGGTGCCCCACTGGGTGCCCTGCTCGGCCTGCTGGTCTCGGTAGCCGTGGGGGTGGCACTGTACCGCGGCAGTCTGCGCCTGAACCTGAGCCTGTTCTTTCGCTGGACCGGGCTGTTCATCCTCGTCGTGGCGGCCGGAGTGCTGGCCAATTCGGTCAGGTCACTGCATGAAGCCGGTATCTGGAACCACTGGCAAGAGGTGGTCTTCGATTTCAGCGCCACGCTGCCGATGGATGGTCCGACCGGCGCGATCCTGGCCGGGATGTTCGGTTACCAGGACGCCCCCACCGTCAGTGTGCTCGGCGCATGGCTGCTGTATCTGCTCGCCGCCCTGACGCTGTTTTTCCTGCCGCACAAAGCCCAGCCGCAGGCGCCGCGCCCGGCCGTCACGAATCACTAGTCTCAAGGGATACTCATGTCCAACGCCTCATCGGGAGCCTGGTCTCCCCGTGCCCTGCGCGTGGCCGTCGCCGGCTCCGTGGTCCTGATGTTCGCCGCTGGCGGGCTGTTCTACTACGCCTCGCAAGTGGCCGCGCACAAGCGTGCCGCCAATGCCGGTAACGAAACGGTGATCAATATTCACCCGCGCAGTTGCGAGCCCAATGCCCTGACCGTGCCGGCGGGCAAGCACAGCTTCCGCATCGTTAACCAGTCCGAACGTGCTGTGGAATGGGAAATCCTCGACGGCGTGCTGGTGGTCGAAGAGCGCGAAAACATCACCCCCGGCATGAGCCAGGTGATCAACGCCAATCTGATGCCAGGCGATTACGCCATCACTTGCGGCCTGCTGAGCAACCCGCGCGGCACCCTGCACGTGACCCCGACCGCCGAGTCCGAGGCGCAGGCCAAGGCGCGCCCGTCGATGACCGCATTCATCGGCCCGTTATCCGAGTACCGGGTGTACCTGAGCCAGCAAGGCTCGGCGCTGATCAAAGCGGTTGCCAGCTTGCAACAAGCCATCGAAGCCGGCGACCTCGACGCTGCCCAGGCGGCCTACCTGCCCGCGCGCAGCGCCTATCAGCGCATCGCCCCGGCCGCCCAGCGCCTGGCCGAACTGGACAACACCATCAACGCCCGGGCCGATTACTTCGAACAACGTGAGCAAGACCCAGGCTTCAGCGGCTTCCACCGGATCGAATTCGGTCTGTTCAAGCAAGCCAGCCTCGACGGTCTTGCTCCTGTGGCGCAAAAGCTCAGTGCCGATGTGGCGCGGCTCAAGCAGGAACTGCTGGCCCAGAGCATTGCCCCGGAGCAACTGACCAGCATCGTGATCCGCAACCTGCTGAGCCTGGCGCAGAACCGCAGCAAGGGTGAAGAGGAACGCTACAGCCACACCGACCTCAATGGGTTTGCCGCCAACCTTGAGGGCGCGCGTAAGGTCATCGACCTGCTGCGTCCACTGCTGGCGAAGAACCACGCTGACCTGCAACAGCGCCTGGACAGCGCCGTGACCAACCTGGACAGCACCTTTAACGGCCTGAAAAGCGCAGACGGCTATCGACCTTACGATCAGGTCGATGCCGCCGCCCGCCAACTGATCGCCAGCCAGTCCACGGCGCTGGCCGATGCCCTGCAACAAATCGATCCGGCCTTGGGCCTGTCGAGCCTGTAAGACTGCGGAGTACTCAATCAAGATGAAAAAACCAGACGCAACCGCTGTGATCGAATCGCCCCAGCGCCGCCGCGTGCTGATGGGGCTGGGCGCCGCCGGGGCGGCGTTGGCCGGCAGCAGCCTGGCAGGTCCAGCGATGGCCGCAAAACCTGCGCAGGTCACCGAAGCACCGAACAGCGACAAGACCCAGGACAGCAACGCCTTTCATGGCGTGCACCAGAGCGGCATCGTCAACCCGCGCCCGGCGGCCGGCATGTTCGTCGCTTTCGATGTACTGGCCACTGACCGCCAAGACCTGGAGCGACTGCTGCGCACCCTCAACGAGCGCATCGCGTTTTTGATGAAAGGCGGCCTGGTCCAGGACATTGATCCAAAGCTTCCACCGCTGGACTCCGGCATCCTCGGCCCACTGGTAACCCCGGACAACCTGACCATCACCGTGTCGGTGGGCGATTCGCTGTTCGACGAGCGTTTCGGCCTGCAAGCGGCAAAACCCAAGCGGCTGAGCCGTATGGTCGGTTTTCCCAATGACGCGCTGGACGCCGCCAGTTGCCATGGCGACCTGAGCATTCAGTTCTGCGCCAACACCCCGGACACCAACATCCACGCCCTGCGCGACATCGTCAAAAACCTGCCGGACCTGCTGCTGGTGCGCTGGAAGCAGGAAGGCACCGTACCGCCGCAGGCACCGAAAAAGCCCGGTCAGCCGGCAGAGAGCGCGCGTAACTTCCTGGGTTTCCGTGATGGCTCGGCCAACCCGGACTCCAACGACAAGAAACAGATGGACGAACTGGTCTGGGTCCAGCCCGGCAGTGACGAGCCGGCCTGGGCCGCGCACGGCAGCTATCAGGTGGTACGCATCATCCGCAACTTCGTCGAACGCTGGGACCGTACCCCGTTGCAGGAGCAGGAGTCGATCTTCGGCCGCACCAAAGCCAGCGGTGCGCCCATGGACGGCAAGCTCGAAAGTGACGAGCCGAATTACGCCGCCGACCCGCACGGCAAAAAGACCCGCCTGGATTCGCATATTCGCCTGGCCAACCCGCGCACCCCTGAGAGCCGCAAGAACCTGATTCTGCGCCGCCCGTTCAACTACTCCAACGGCGTCAACAAGAATGGTCAGCTGGATATGGGGCTGCTGTTTATCTGCTACCAGGCTGACCTTGAGAAGGGCTTCATTACCGTCCAGACCCGCCTTAACGGTGAACCGCTGGAGGAATACCTCAAGCCGGTCGGCGGCGGTTACTTCTTCACCCTGCCGGGGGTGACCAATGATGAAGATTTCATCGGTCGCTCGCTGCTGGCGGCCACTTCACCGAAATCTGTCTGAACCTCAACTGGAAGAGTCGATATGAACAAGACCCCGCTCGCCCTGCTGTTCGCCCTTGGTGTGTTGAGCGCACCGCTCGCCGCCGTTGCCGCCCCCGCACCGCTGGATCTGGTCGGCCCGATCTCCGACTACAAGATCTACGTGACCGAAAACATCGATGAACTGGTCAGCCACACCCGCCAGTTCACCGATGCGGTTAAAAAAGGCGACATCGCCACCGCGAAAAAACTCTACGCACCGACCCGTGTGTTCTACGAGCGCGTGGAGCCGATTGCCGAACTGTTCAGCGACCTCGACGCCTCCATCGACTCGCGGGTCGATGACCACGAACAAGGCGTGGACGCCGAAGACTTCACCGGTTTCCATCGCCTGGAACACGCGCTGTTCGAGAAGAACACCGCGCAAGATCAGGGCGCGATTGCTGACAAGCTGATGGCTGACGTCAATGACCTGCAAAAGCGCATTGCCGATTTGACCTTCCCTCCGGAGAAAGTAGTCGGCGGCGCCGCCGTGCTGCTCGAAGAAGTGGCGGCCACCAAGATCTCCGGCGAAGAAGACCGCTACAGCCACACCGACCTGTATGACTTCCAGGGCAACGTTGACGGCGCGAAGAAAATCGTCGACCTGTTCCGTCCGCAGATCGAGAAGCAGGACAAAGCCTTTGCCGCCAAGGTGGACAAGAATTTCGCCTCGGTGGACAAGATCCTGGCCAAATACCAGACCGCTGACGGCGGCTTCATGACCTATGACAAGGTCAAGGAAAACGACCGCAAGGCACTGGTGGGTCCGGTCAACACCCTGGCCGAAGACCTCTCGACCCTGCGCGGCAAACTGGGCCTGAACTGATCGACATTGCCCCGTAGGAGTGGTCGGGCGGCGATCCGCTTTAGCCGCGAATTAGCTTCGCCGCTAAAGCTGCTCCTACAAAGGTTCAAGCCTTTTTGTCGTGGCTGATGCGCAGCAGATAAAAGGTCGCCGCCCCCCCTTCACTGGCATAGCCGGTATTGTCCTGGGTATAGACCCCGGCCTTGAAGTACAAAAGTTTGGTACTCCACTGCTGATCCAGGCGCACTTTCCAGTCGTGATCATAAGCGTTGACGCTCAGCTCGCCGGTGCTGGTCAACGCAATGGTGTAGTTGAAGCGCACATTGAGCGGCACCCCTTGCGCCAGGGTGATGACTTCAATCTCGGCATCCGGGTTGCGCCGCAGTTTGGCAACGATGTTGCCGGTCTGGAGTTTCTCCTTGTACTGATACTCCACCTTGAGCAGCGGCTCATTACTCTGATAAGCGTGAATCTGGCCGATGACAATCTTGCCGCTCGATGGCACCTGGTTAACGGTCAAGGCGGCACGCAAAACGTTGTCTGCGGAGGTGTAACTCCAGTTGAAAGCCCGACCATCTGCGGTGGTCTCGCGCAGTTCACTGCGCGGGTATTTGGCGTTGTCAGTGGTCGAGCCGGTTACCGGCGCCCAGAAGAACAGCGTTTCGCCAGAGCGGAAGTAACCATCCTGGTAGCCGCGCACCAATTGCGGGGTGTTGATGGTAGTGGCGGGAATGCCGACAGGAACGGACAAATTCCAGGTGGCGAGGTCAATCATAGGGGGCTCGCAAGGTGCGCATGCGCACCGACAGAATGGCTCTGGAGCGGGCCTTTCGGCCTGCCCTGTTCGCCACCGCTATCGGCCTGGAGCGTTTTTTGTTGACCCCCTGAAAGCGTCAATGAATCGTTGCCCGAGCCGCCTGGCCATTATTGCGATATCACCGATGACCGTCCTTGTGCAGGACCGTTTCAGCTCCGGCGCCGGATTAATCGGGATAGGCGGCGACATCGCAGTGTCAGTTTTTTGAATGGCGCGACTCAAACACCGAATAAAAGTTGCACGCCTTCCGACCAACGGTCATCAACCAGCCTGATCGAGCAGGCTGCGCAGCTTCAGAACCGCGCTGTCTGGCGTGGTCAACACCGGCAGGCCGCTGACCTGACGCACCCACTCACTGGCACGGGCCATGGAGAATTGCGCCAGGCAGATCACCTCAGCCGGCCCCAACGCATCAGCTGCTTGCGCCACTCGCCGGTCATGCTCAGGGCCATCACCCTGAGCCAGGATCTGCATGCCGTCCTCAGCCAGTTGCAGTTGCAAGTCCAAGGCCTGGCCCTGGCGTTCGGCAGCCGCGATAAATTCGGCACGCATCGACGCCAGGGTCGGTTCAAAGGTCGCCAACAGCCCGATCCGGCTGCCTTGCGCCAACGCTGCTTCGATCATCGCCTCATTGGGCTTGAGCAGCGGAATGCTCACTTCGCGCTTGCAGGCATCGATGGCTTCACCGAACGCCGAGCAGGTAAACAGAATGGCATCGGCACCAGCACTGACCGCGTAACGGGTCAGATCGAGAAAGCGCTGGATAATGGCCGGGGTCAGCTGCCCGGCAGCCTTCAAATCACGGGGCAGCGAGTCTTCCAGCAAGTTGACAAGCTCGGCTTGCGGCCAGTGCCGGTCAAAGGCCGTATTGATGGGGCTGATCGACAAGGGAGTGGCATGGACCAGGAAAATACGCGGCGTGTTCAAAACGAACCCTCATGAGCTGGAAAACGTGACACCATCCTGCCGCATCGCGCTCATCACAAAAAATATTCATTTGTGATGCCACCTATCAATTTTTGTTAGCTATGGCGAGTCATGAATCTCAAGGCACTGACTTACTGCGTCACGGTCGCGCAACTGGGCAGCTTCACCAAGGCGGCGCAGGCGCTGCATGTGGCGCAACCGGCGCTGAGCATGGCCGTGGCGCGGCTGGAAGAAGAACTCGGCGTGCAACTGTTCAACCGCGTCGGCCGGCAACTGACGATCACCGCTGAAGGCCAGTTGTTCGTGCAACGGGTAGAAGCTGGCCTGGTGCAGTTACGCGGAGCGCGGCAAGCACTCAAGGACCTGACCGCGCTGGAGTGCGGCGAGATCCGCGTCGGCATCCCGCCGTTGTACGGTATTGGTCATATTCCTGAGTTGCTGGCGCAGTTTCGGGCGCGGTATCCGGCTATGGCCATGCACGTGGTCGAGGGCAGCGCTGACGATATCCGCCAGCGCCTCAAGGACCGGCAGATAGACGTTGCGCTGCTCGAGCAGCGCCGAATCGATCCTGAATGGGAGCACGTGGCGCTGGGCAGCGACGAAATGGTCCTGTGCATGGCTCACGACCACCCGCTGGCCAACGAAACAGCAATTTGCGCCGAGCAACTGCAGGACATCGACATGCTGGTGTTCGACCAGAGCTTCTTGCAGCGTCACCTGCTAGACGCCTTCTGCGCCAACCGTCAGGTCCGCTACCGGATTGCCCTGGAGAGCAACTTCGTGTCGCTGATCAGCCGCCTGGCCTGCGACGGGATGGGCATCTGCACCCTGCTGCGCTCAATCCAGCGTCAGCAACCAACGCTGGTCGGCGTGCCGTTCGATCCGCCGTTACTGCTGAGCTTTGGCCTGTGCTGGCGTCCTCAGGAGTACTTGTCATTGGCCAACCAGCGGTTTGTCGAAGCGGCGCAGGCGTTTTTCGCTGAGTCAGCGGCGGAGCGTGTTCGCGGCTGAAGCCGCGCCTGCAAGCAAGAAATTTCATTTGACTGAAACAGGTTGTTACAGGATAGTAATAGTTAGCAAGCTATTAATGTCCTCACTAATAATACTCACCCTAACGACCTGAGCCATGTCTGACCCGACCCTGCATCGCGCCATCAGCAGCACCATGGTCGCCGCCTCCCGTCATTGGCGGCGGCTGTGCCATGCCACGCTGTCCAGCTACAGCATCAGCGAAGCCTGCGCCGGTCCCCTGCTGGCCATCGCTCGCCTGGGCGACGGGGTGCATCAGGTCAGGGTGGCGCATGCTGCGGGGATGGAAAGTCCGACTCTGGTGCGCCTGCTCGACCAGTTATGCAAGGCCGGGATCGTCTGCCGTACCGAAGACCCCAACGACCGCCGCGCCAAGGCCTTGAGCCTGACCGACAAGGGCCGCGAGTTGGCCGCCTCAATCGAGGTCGAGCTGACCCGCCTGCGTGCAGGGGTGCTGAGCGGCATCACCGCTGAAGACCTGCAAATTGCCCTGCGCGTGCTGCAGGCGTTTTCTGATGCGCTGCCGCCCGAGGGGGATCCGGCTTGAGCATGAAGGACTTTCTCAGCGACCTGCCGCCCGGCCGCGACTGGCTGCACGGAGTACGCACTTTCGCTGCCTCGATGCTGGCGCTGTACATCGCACTGGTTATGGAAATGCCGCGTCCTTACTGGGCCATGGCCACGGTGTACATCGTCGCCAGCCCGTTTGTCGGCCCGACCAGTTCCAAGGCCCTGTACCGGGCGCTAGGCACACTGACTGGCGCCTGCGCCTCGGTGATCCTGGTGCCGATTTTCGTCCAGACGCCGATCCTGCTGGCCATCGTTATTGCCTTGTGGACCGGCACCCTGCTGTACCTGTCGCTGCACCTGCGTACCGCCAACAGCTACGCGCTGATGCTGGCCGGCTACACCATGCCGCTGATTGCCTTGCCCGCCGTGGACAACCCCCAGGCGGTGTTTGAAATTGCTGTGTCGCGTACCGAAGAAATCTTCCTCGGGATCACCTGCGCCGCGGTGGTCGGCGCCATGTTCTGGCCACGGCGCCTGGCGCCGGTGTTCCGGGCCAGCACCGACAAATGGTTCAGCGATGCCACCCTGTACAGCGAGCAGTTTCTCAGCCGCAACGTTGACCCCGGCGAGGTCGCGGGCCTGCGCACCGCCATGGCCGCCGGGTTCAACAGCCTGGAGCCAATGATTGGCCAATTGCGCCATGAGGGTGCGCATAAACAGACCGTGCGACACGCGCTGGAACTGCGCGGGCGGATGATCCATCTGCTGCCGGTGATCGACGCGCTCAACGACGCGCTGTGGGCGCTGGAACGGCGCTGCCCGGAACGCATGGCCGACCTTTCGGCCCTGCTGATCGAGGCGCGCCACTGGCTGCGAGCCACTGCCAGCGGCCTGCAACCGGAGCAGTGGGACTATCTGCATCAGGCGTTGCAACGCCTGCAACCGGACGCCGAACAGCTCGACGAGCGCGAGCACCTGCTGCTCTCCAACGCCCTGTATCGCCTGGGCGAGTGGATCGATCTGTGGCAGGACTGCCGAAGCTTGCAACAGGCTATCGAGGCCGATGATGGCCGGCCCTGGCAGGCGGTGTACCGACACTGGCGGCTGGGACGGATCAGCCCGGCGCTGGATCGCGGTCTGATGCTCTACTCGGTGGCTTCGGCGGTGCTGGCGATTGTCGTCGCTTCGCTGATCTGGATTTTCATGGGCTGGCAGGACGGCGCCAGTGCAGTGATTCTGGCCGCAGTGTCGTGCAGCTTCTTTGCCGCCATGGATGACCCGGCGCCGCAGATCTACCGGTTCTTCTTCTGGACCCTGGTTTCGGTGGTGCTGTCGAGCCTGTACCTGTTCGTGGTGCTGCCCACAGTGCATGACTTCCCGATGCTGGTACTGGCCTTTGCAGCGCCATTCATCACGGTGGCGACCCTCAGCGCCCAGCCGAAATTCTTCCTGCCTACGGTGCTGACGGCGGTAAACACCGCGACGTTCGTCAGCGTGCAGGGCGCCTATGACGCCGACTTTCTGGTGTTTATCAACAACAATCTGGCCGGCCCCGCCGGTCTGCTGTTCGCGTTCATCTGGACGCTGATCATGCGCCCGTTCGGTGTAGAGATGGCCGTGCGCCGCATGACCCGTTTCAACTGGCAGGACATTGTCAGCCTGAGCGAACCGGCCACTCTGGCCGAACATCGGCGCCTGGGCGTGCAGATGATCGACCGCCTCATGCAGCAGGTGCCACGCCTGGCCCAGACCGCCCAGGACAGCAGCACGCCACTGCGTGAACTGCGGGTGGCGTTGAACCTGCTTGACCTGCTGGCCTGGACACCCCGGATCCCGACCTCCTGTCAGGCACCGCTGCGTCAGGTGGTCGCGCAGATCGGCGGTTATTTTGCCGCCTGCCTCAAGGCCGGGGAGCGCCTGCCGGCCCCCAACGGCCTGCTGATGACGCTGGACCGAACCCGGCGGGCGCTGAACAGCCAGGCCCCGGCCGAACCTCAGGCACGCCTGCACCTGCTGCATGCCCTGAGCGGCCTGCGCCTGGCACTGCTGCCGGGGCTGGAGATCATCGACGTCAATGGCCAAAGCATCGAACAACCGATCCACGGCCCCGATGGAGCACCCGCATGATTGGCGAGCTGGATATCAACGGGATCTTCATCCCGACCTTTCTGGTGCTGATGGGCCTGGCGTACCTGTTGTTTCTGGCTGTTCACGCTGTGCTGTCGCACACCCGCTTTTATCGTCTGGTCTGGCACCGGGCGTTGTTCAACACAGGTTTGTATGCCCTGCTGCTGGGCGTACTGGACACCTTTAGCCGGTACCTGATGACATGAAAAAACCGATCCTGACCTTGGGCCGCGTGGTCCTGACGTTAATTGTGGTGGCGCTGGCCAGCGTGCTGGTGTGGCGCATGGTGATGTACTACATGTTCGCGCCCTGGACCCGCGACGGGCACATTCGCGCCGACATCGTGCAAATCGCCCCGGATGTATCCGGGCTGATCCAGCAGGTCCAGGTGCGCGACAACCAGCAGGTCAGCAAGGGCCAGGTGCTGTTCAGCATTGACCAGGACCGCTTCAAACTGGCGCTGCGCCAGGCCCAGGCCACCGCAGCCGAGCGTCAGGAAACCTGGCAGCAGGCGCAACGCGAGAATCGTCGCAACCGGTCGCTGGGCAATCTGGTATCGCGCGAACAACTGGAAGAGAGCCAGTCCAAAGAGGCCCGGGCGCTGTCAGCACTCAATGAAGCCAGAGTGTCAGTGGACGCCGCGCAACTGAACCTGGATCGCTCGGTGATCCGTAGCCCGGTGGATGGCTACCTCAACGACCGCGCCCCACGCCCCCATGAATTCGTCACTGCCGGGCGGCCGGTGCTGTCACTGGTGGATGCAGCCTCCTACCACATCGACGGCTACTTCGAAGAAACCAAACTCGACGGCATCCATATTGGCTCGAAGGTCGATATCCGCGTGGTGGGCGACAATGCGCGCCTGACAGGCCATGTCGTGAGCATGGTCGCCGCCATCGAAGACCGTGACCGCACCAGCAGCAGCAACCTGTTGCCCAACGTCAACCCGGCGTTCAGTTGGGTACGCCTGGCGCAGCGTATCCCGGTGCGCATTGCCTTCGACCAAGTGCCCGAGAATTTCCGCATGATCGCCGGGCGTACCGCCACCGTGTCGATCATCGACGCCTCACACCAGGAGGCCGTGCAATGAAACCGGCCTTACGCCTGCTGGCGCTGAGCGTCGGCGCCCTGCTCTCGGCCTGTCAGGTGGTCGGCCCGGACTACCAGCCACCCAAGGACGCCGCAGTCAATCGTGCCGACCTGCAAGGTACGCTGGGCAACTCGGCCAATGTGGTTTCAGCGCCGGTGCCTGAGCATTGGTGGCGGCTGTACCAGGACCGGCAACTCGATGAGCTGGTGCGCCAGGCGCTGGCCAGCAACACCGACCTGCGCATCGCAGCGGCCAACCTGCAACGCTCGCGCTACCAGAGCGCCGAGGCCGAAGCCGCCGGAGGTTCTCACGGCAGCGCCAAGGCCGGCGCCCAGCGTTTACAGGAATCGGGCGAAGCCTTTCTGCTGGCTGAAAAAGTCCCGGTGGCAACCGTGGGTGATGTGGGTCTGACCACCTCGTATCAGTTTGACCTGTTCGGCACCCTGCAACGCGGCATCGAAGCGGCCCAGGCCAATGTCGACGCCACCCAGGCGGCGGCTGATACGGCGCGCATTACCGTGGTGGCCGACGTGGTGCGGGCCTACACCCAGGTCTGCGCCGCCAACGAAGAGCTGGCCATCGCTCACCAGTCGCTGGACCTGCAACAACAGAGCGTGAACCTCAACCAGCGCCTGCGCGATGCCGGGCGTGGCGATCAGACCCAGGTGACCCGCTCGCAGACCCAATTCAAGTCGCTGCGCGCCGAACTGCCGCGCTATGAAGCGCTACGCCAGAGCGCGCTGTTCCGGCTGTCGATGCTGCTGGCCAAACCCGTGGCGCAACTGCCGGCCGGAGTCGAGAACTGCGCCGAGCTGCCGCACCTCGCCCAGGTCATTCCGGTGGGCGACGGCGCCGCGCTGCTCAAGCGCCGCCCCGATGTCCGCCAGGCCGAGCGTCACCTGCACATGGCCACTGCCGAAATCGGCGTGGCCACCGGCGAGCTGTACCCGGACATCAGCATTGGCGCCTCGGTGGCGACCATCGGTTTTCTTGATCATCTGGGCAAACCCGCCACCAATCGCTGGGGCTTCGGCCCGCTGATCAGTTGGACCGTGCCGAGCAATGGCACCCGGGCGCGCATCCATCAGGCCGAGGCGGCAAGCCAGGTCGCGCTGGCGCGCTTCGACGCCGTGGTGCTCAATGCCATCCGCGAAACCCAGACCAGCATGGCCCAGTACACCGCCCTGCTCGACCGCCGCGATGCCTTGGTAGAAGCCGAGCAATCGGCCAAAGAAGCCGCCGAACAGACCCATCGGTTTTACCAGGCCGGCCGGGAGTCATTCCTGGCGGACCTGCAGGCCACCCGCACCTACACCCAGATGCGTGCACAACTGGCGCAGGCCAATACCCAGGTGGCGATGGGGCAGATCGATCTGTTTCTGGCGTTGGGTGGGGGCTGGCAGCAGTAGCCCGACTCAAGCCCGAGCATGCCCGAACGGGCAGCTTCGCAGAAATATCTCACAAAATTTCGGAAAAAATCTGACATCCAGCAGGTAGTAAACGTCAGAAACCAAGAGCAGACTCTCACAACTTTTTCAGCACCAGGGAAACAGACGTTTCCCTGAACAAGGCTTAACCTGCAGCCAGGCGACTGGGAGCAATTGCTCAAGGAGGCGAAATCACAGGCTGAGCGCTTGAATACGCTCGCCATCGCTGTCGAATGACCACCGAGCCATCCTTGCCACGCAGAGACCACCCATGAGCACCACCCCAAACCGCCGCGAGCGGTTGCACACGGTCATCTTCCAGACCGACACCCCCGCCGGCCGCCGCTTCGACCAGACCTTGCTGGTGATCATCCTGCTCAGCCTGCTGGTCACCATCATTGACAGTATCGAGAGCATCCACGCCGAATACGCCACCGCGCTGGCCTGGATCGAATGGGGCTTCACAGCGGTGTTCGCCGTCGAGTACCTGCTGCGCCTGTACTGCTCGCCCCGGCCATTGAAGTACGCTTTCAGCTTTTATGGGCTGGTCGACCTGCTGGCGATCATCCCCGGCATCCTGGCGATCTATTACAGCGACGCTCAGTATCTGTTGATCGTGCGGATCATCCGCATGTTGCGGATCTTCCGGGTCCTGAAAATGGGCATGTACCTGCGCCAGGCCCACTACCTGCTCGAAGCACTGCGCGGCAGCAAACAGAAGATCATCGTGTTTCTGGCCAGCGTCTCGACCCTGGTAACGGTGTTCGGCACCCTGATGTACGTGATCGAAGGCCCGGAGCATGGCTTTACCAGCATTCCGAAGGGCATTTACTGGGCCATCGTGACCCTGACCACCGTGGGCTTTGGCGACATCGTGCCCAAGACCCCGGTGGGCCAGATGGTTTCATCGCTGGTGATGATCATCGGTTACTCGATCATCGCGGTCCCCACCGGAATCTTCACCGCCGAGCTGGCCAATGCCATGCGCGGTGAACAGCTCAAGCACGACTGCCCGGTGTGCGCCAAGAAACAGCATGAACACGGCGCAGCGTTCTGTTCACGGTGCGGCAACGCGCTGTTCCCGAAACTCGACGATCGGGCATAAGTAAATATTTTTTTAATCTTTAATGGCAAGGTGCCCCGCCGTTATGATCGCGGCAGCTGGATATCTGCCGCATAACAACGACGCACTCATCTAAAGGAATCTGCTGTGAAGAAACTATTCGCCGCCTCACTGCTGGCCGCCGGCCTGGCTCTGGGCAGCAGCGCCCAGGCCGCGCCGCTGCTGAACGTCTCCTACGACGTGATGCGCGACTTCTATAAAGACTACAACGTCGCGTTCCAGAAGCATTGGGAGGCCCAGCACAAGGAAAAGGCCACCGTGCAGATGTCCTTTGGTGGTTCGAGCAAGCAGGCCCGTTCGGTCATCGACGGTCTGCCGGCGGATGTGATCACCATGAACATGGCCACCGACATCAACGCCCTGGCCGACAACGGCGAGCTGGTGCCCAAAGACTGGGTGACGCGCCTGCCAAACAACAGCGCGCCGTTCACCTCCGCCACGGTATTCATCGTGCGCAAGGGCAACCCTAAAGCCCTGAAAGACTGGCCGGATCTGATCAAGGATGGCGTCGAGGTCATCGTGCCGAACCCCAAGACCTCGGGTAATGGTCGTTACACCTATCTGTCGGCGTGGGGCTATACCCTGAAAAACGGCGGCGATGAAGCCAAGGCCAAGGAGTTTGTCGGCAAGCTGTTCAAGCATGTGCCGGTTCTGGACAGCGGTGGCCGTGGCGCGACCACCACATTCATGACCAACCAGATCGGCGACGTGCTGGTGACCTTCGAGAACGAAGCGGAAATGATCGCCCGTGAATTTGGCCGTGATCAGTTTGAAGTGATCTACCCGAGCGTTTCTGCCCAGGCCGAGCCACCGGTGAGTGTGGTTGACAAGGTGGTCGACAAGAAGGGCTCACGCGAGTTGGCTGAAGCCTACCTGAAGTACCTGTGGTCGCCTGAGGGTCAGGAGATCGCGGCCAATAACTTCCTGCGCCCGCGTGATGAAACGGTGCTGGCCAAGTACAAGGATCGCTTCCCGAAGGTCGACTTCCTTTCGGTTGAGAAGACCTTTGGTGACTGGCGCACCGTGCAGAAGACTCACTTTATCGATGGCGGCGTGTTCGACCAGATTTACACCGGCAAGTAGGAGCGGCTTTAGCCGCGAAGACCTTCCGTTCTGCGCAAGAGTCTTTGCCGCGGTTGTCTGGACTGCGGGCGAACTTCCCTCCGTCCGGCGTCGATTCGGGGGCCGGCGCGATGGGCGTCCTGCCCAACGCACCTGCTCCTGATATCAAGAGCAGCGACATCCATGTCGGTTTCTCCCCCGAATCAACGCCTACCCTCGGCCAGCGCCCAAGTCGCGATTTGCGGCGCCTGTGCCATCTCGGCTCAAAGATCAAAAGCAAAATCAACGGCAACGATCTACAGCCGAGCACAGATCATTTGAAATGCGATCTTGCAGGCGCCGCCGCGGCGAATGTACACCGCTCAACCGGTCAAAATCTCATCGCACATCAATTACCGAACTTCTGCCCCAACCCACCCGGCACACCATTGGCATCGGTAGGCTGCCAGGGCCCGTCAGGCTGGGTTGACCAGCTCCAGCCGTTGTTCCACTGGTAATACGTGCGCTGGCGATAAAACGTGTTGGTCTTGCCATCAAGCACATAGACGCCCAGTTTCTGATCCCAATGACTATTGCCCCCTGGCGGCGGCGCAAAGCTGGCTGAGGTTTTGGCAGGAGCCGGTTTCACAGGCTGGCTCGGCTTGGGCTTCGGCGTGCCCGGTTGCGACGGGCCCGGCAGGCTCTTGATCGACTCCTGGCTGCGCGGCCCGGAGGGTGGCTGGTGTACCGCACAGGCGCTCAGGCCCATGACGGCGGCCAGCAAGGTTGTGCGGGCAAGGCGCCAGGTGATGACAGCAGACATGGCAAGTACCTATTCAGAACGGTCAATGATCAACGCTTGACGGGCCGTCGTGCTGGTCGCCAGTGGTGGGCTGTTGCCCACCCATTCACCCTTGGTTGGCTGCCCGGCACGCGACACCCGTGCACTGAGTTGGACTTGCGCGAAGTTCGACAGTTTCAGTTGCGGCATCATGGCGTCGGCATCGCTCATCTGCACCTCGATCGGCAGGTCAGCCACAGTCACCCGCCTGACCGCCAACGGCGCAGGCGGGCCGCCTACGGCACGGGCAAAGATGAATACACTGTCGCCGGGCTGTACCTTGTCTTTTAACGCGGCGGCCAGTTCGACCCGGACCTTGAGCTGCGGGCCACTGACGGCTGGCGCCGGCGCGGTGGTGCCGAGGTTTTCACGGGCTCTGGCGATGCCACCTTCCAGCGCGGCACGGGACGGGTCCTGAACCGGCAGCAACTGTTGCAGGCGGGTCCAGTAGTCCACCGCGTCCTGATAACGCTTGCTCTCGAACGCCGCGATGCCCAGCAAGCCCAGGCTGGTGACTTCGTTGGCATCGGCTTTCAGGGCTTCGTCAGTCAACGCCTGCACCTGCGGGGTAAAGGTCTTGTTCGCGGCGAAGTACAACGCCTGGGCCCATTGCCCCAACAGTTCCGGTTGACGGCCGGTCAGTGCCGCTGCGCGTTCGAACTGCCGCGCTGCATCGGCCGGGCGTTGCTGGGCCATGTAGCTGCGGCCCAGAAAGTAAAAGCCCTCGGCCGACTCGGGCTGGACTTCGACGGTCCGCTCCAGGCGATGGGTCATTTCTGCCAGCGAAGTCGGCGGTTCGGCGAACTCCCGGCTCAGCTCGACCCGCTCACTGGCGCCGTAATGCAGGTAAAGACCTACCCCCAGCAGCGGCACCAGGATGGCGGCGGTCAACGGCCAGGCTTTACCCAGGCTGCCCGCCGCACGGGCGCGGTCGCTGCCTTCGGTATCGGCCAGCAGTTCGCGGGCGGCTTCGGCCTTGCCGCTGTCCAGTTGCTCGGCACTCAGCCCGCCCGCATCACGTTGGGCCTGCAACTGCGCCAGCCGCTCTTCGTACAGCTCGATATTGACTGCCGTGCGATCCGCAGCAGCCGCCAGCGGGCGGCTACGCAGGATCGGAATCAGCAGGAAACTTGCAGCCACCAGTGACACAAGCCCGACGGCCATCCAGAAATCGATCATTGCCGGTGTTTATCCATGGGGTGGTTATTCAAAAGATTCGCCAGACGCTCGCGCTCTTCGTCAGAAAGCGTTGCATCGCTGTGCACCGCAAGGCGCCGACGCCGGACGATCAGCGCAATCACAGCGCCGCCGACGATCAACAGGCCGGCCGGGCCGAACCACAGCAGCCAGGTGCGGGCCGTGAGGGTCGGCTTGTAGCGCACGAACTCGCCGTAGCGATCGACCATGTAATCGACGATCTGGCGATTGCTGCGGCCCTCTTCCAGCAACCGGTAGATTTCCTTACGCAGATCGGCAGCGATCGGCGCATTGGAGTCGGCAATGTCCTGGTTCTGGCACTTGGGGCAACGCAGTTCGCGGGTCAGCTCGGCAAACCGCGCCCGCTCGGCTTCATCGCGAAAGGTATGCGCCTCGATGGCGGCCTGGGCCAGACCGGTCAGCCCCAGACTCAACAGCGCAGCGGCCAGCCAGCGCTTCATGGCCGGGCCTCGTCAACCAGTGCCTGATAACGGCCGGCCAGTTGCTCGCGCCAGACCTGATCGTCGATCACTCCGACGAATTTGTGGCGGATGATGCCTTGGCTGTCGATCAGGAAGGTTTCCGGAGCGCCGTATACGCCAAGGTTCAGACCCAGCGTACCGTCATCGTCGCGGATATTGAGCTGGTAAGGGTTATGAAAGTCCTTGAGCCACTTCTGCGCCTCGGCGTTCACATCCTTGTAGTTGATGCCATGGATCACCACCCCCTGCTGCGCCAGCCGGTTGAGCACCGGGTGTTCGGCACGGCAGGCCACGCACCAGGTGGCCCAGACGTTGACCAGCGCCGGGCGCCCGATCAAGTCGGCACGGGTCAGGGTCCTGGCGCTGCTGACATCGCGCAGGCTGAACTCGGGAAACGGCTTGCCGATCAGCGCCGACGGCAACGCGGCAGGGTCAAGAAACAGGCCGCGAAACAACAGCGCGCTGAGGCCGAGAAAGACCACCAGGGGGATCAACAGAATCCAGCGTTTCATGAGATTGCTCCGGCAGGACTGAGGGCCTGGCGTACCTTTTGGCTGACCTTGAGCCGATAGCGGCGATCCAGCGCCGCCAGGAAACCGCCCAGCCCGGTCAGCAGGCCGCCCAGCCAGATCCAGCGCACGAACGGTTTGACATGAATACGCACCGCCCAGGCGCCCTGCTCCAGCGGCTCGCCGAGCGCCACATACAGGTCGCGGGTAAAGCCTGCATCAATACCGGCCTCGGTCATCATCGACTGCTGCACGGTGTACAGACGCTTCTCCGGGTGCAGGACGCTGATTGGCTGCTCATTACGCAGAACCCGCACCGTGCCCCGGTCGGACGTGAAGTTCGGCCCCTCGTAATGCCGGGCACCTTCGAACACGAAGCGGTAACCGCCCAGTTCGGTGGATTGCCCCGGCGCCAGGCGCAGGTCGCGTTCGATACTGTGCTGGCTGGAAAGCACCACCCCCAGCGCGCACAGCACCAGCCCCAGGTGCGCCAGCTGCATGCCCCAGTAACTGCGGCTCAGACCGGCCAGCCCTTTGAACAGGCCCTTGTGGCGGATCTTGTCGTGGATATCCCGCAACGCGCCCAGCACCACCCAGCCAGCCAGCAATACCACGGCCAGTACCGCCCACTGGCCTTCGCCAAGGATCAGGCCCAGCGCCACCGCCAATACCACGCTGCCGATCAACACCGGCGTCAGCATGCCCAACAGCCACTTGACCGGTGTGTCTTTCCAGCGCACCAGCACGCCGACACTCAGCACCGCCATCAGCAACGCCATCAGCGGCACGAACAGGGTATTGAAGTACGGCGGGCCGACCGACATCTTGGCACCGCTGAGGGCATCAATGACCAACGGATACAAGGTGCCCAGCAAAATCATCGACGCCGCGACCACCAGCAGCAGATTGTTGGCCAACAGCAGGGTTTCGCGCGACCAGAGGGCGAAGCCGACCTGGCTCTTGACCACCGGCGCACGCACCGCGAACAGCGTCAGCGAGCCGCCGACCACCAGCAGCAGGAAAGCCAGGATAAACACCCCGCGCTCCGGATCGGTAGCAAAGGCGTGGACCGAGGTCAGCACCCCGGAACGGACCAGGAAGGTCCCCAGCAGGCTCAGGGAAAAGGCAGCGATGGCCAGCAGCACCGTCCAGCTTTTGAATACGCCGCGCTTTTCTGTCACTGCCAGTGAGTGGATCAGTGCCGTGCCCACCAGCCAGGGCATGAACGAGGCATTCTCCACCGGGTCCCAGAACCACCAGCCGCCCCAGCCCAGTTCGTAATAGGCCCACCAGGAACCAAGGGTGATGCCAACGCCGAGAAATGCCCAGGCGACCATGGTCCATGGCCGCGACCAGCGCGCCCAGGCCGCATCCAGACGGCCACCAAGCAGCGCCGCGATGGCAAAGGCAAAGGCCACCGAAAAGCCCACATAGCCCATGTACAGCATCGGCGGGTGGACGATCAGGCCAATATCCTGCAACAACGGGTTGAGGTCGCGGCCGTTGGCCGGGCTCTGCGGCAACAGGCGCAAGAACGGGTTGGAGGTAAGAATCAGAAACGACAGAAAGCCCACGCTGATCATGCCCATCACCGCCAGCACCCTGGCCAGCATCTCGTGTGGCAATTGCCGTGAAAGGACTGACACCGCGAAGGTCCAGCCGCCCAGAATCAATGCCCAGAGCAATAGCGAACCCTCGTGGGCGCCCCACACCGCGCTGAACTTGTAATACCAGGGCAGCGCGCTGTTGGAGTTTTGCGCGACATAAGCCACCGAAAAATCATCGCTCATGAACGCCTGGGTCAGGCAGCCGAAGGCGAACAGCAGAAACGCGAATTGCCCCCAGGCAGCGGGACGGGCGATGCTCATCCACAAACGATCACCGCGCCAGGCGCCAATCAGCGGCAGGCTGGCCTGGACCAGGGCAAAGCACAGCGCGAGAATCATGGCCAGATGGCCGAGTTCGGGAAGCATGGCTTACCCCTCCCTGGAGACTGATGGAACGGCTGCGGCAGGCGTCGGGCTGTCAGTCTTGCCACTGTCTTGCAAAGCCTTGGTGACCTCCGGCGGCATGTATTTCTCATCGTGCTTGGCCAGCACCTCATCGGCTTCGACCACGCCTGCGGCATTGAGCCGGCCCAGGGCGACGATGCCCTGCCCTTCGCGGAACAGATCCGGAAGGATGCCCTGATAGCGGATGGTCACCGAACGGTTGTAGTCGGTGACCACAAAGCGTACCTCAAGCGAATCCGGCGAGCGTTGCAATGAGCCCTTTTGCACCATGCCACCGGCGCGGATACGGGTGTCCAGCGGCGCTTCGCCATTGGCGATCTGGGTCGGGGTATAGAACAGGTTGATGTTCTCTTGCAGGGCGCTGAGGGCCAGCCCCAGCGCCACGCCGATGCCCGTCAGCAACGCAAGGATCAATAGCAGACGCTTTTTACGCTGCGGGTTCATCACTTCCCCTCCCGGCGCAGGCGACGGGCCTGCTCCTGCAAATAGCGGCGCCGGGACAGCAGCGGCAACGCGATATTGATCAACACCACCAGCACGAACAGGCCATAGGCCGACCAGACGAACAGCCCGTGGCGGCCCATGGCCAGAAAGTCGGCAAAGGATTCGAAACTCATGGTTGCACCTGCGTGACCGGACGCCCCAGGGTTTTGAGCACTTCATCCTGGACCCAGCGGGTCCGGGCCTCGCGCTTGAGCACTTCAAGACGCATGCGCAGCAGCAGCACGCTGGCGAAGAACGCGTAAAAACCCAATGTGGTGAACAGCAGCGGCAGCCACATTTCAGCGGGCATCGCCGGTTTTTCTGTGAGGGTGAAGGTCGCGCCTTGGTGCAGGGTGTTCCACCACTCCACCGAGTACTTGATGATCGGGATGTTCACCACCCCGACAATCGCCAGCACCGCGCAGGCCTTGGCGGCGCTGTCGCGGTTGCTGATGGCGTTGCCCAGCGCGATCAGCCCCAGATACAGAAACAACAGAATCAGCATGGACGTCAACCGCGCATCCCAGACCCACCACGACCCCCAGGTCGGCTTGCCCCAGATCGCCCCGGTCAGCAGCGCCAGGGCGGTCATCCAGGCGCCGATGGGCGCCGCGCATTGCAGCGCGACGTCAGCCAGTTTCATGCGCCAGACCAGCCCCACCACGCCGCAGGCCGCCAGCATCATGTAGCACGACTGAGCCAGGATGGCGCTGGGCACATGGATATAGATGATCCGGAAGCTATTGCCCTGCTGGTAGTCCGCTGGCGCGAAGGCCAGACCCCAGACCACTCCCACAGTCAGCGACAGCGCGGCAAACGCCGCCAGCCAGGGCAACCAGCGGCCGCTGAAGTCGTAGAAGGTTTTCGGTGAGCCCAGACGGTGAAACCAGGCCCAACTAATGCTGCTTTTCATGAAACTGCCTTTGTTCACGGTTACACAAACGCTATGGGCCGGTTACCCGCATCGCCTGCAAGGGGGTCGCTGATGACCGCTACAGCGGTCTCGGCACCTCGATTATTCACCTACGCTGATTTTCAAGCCCTCAGCAATGGCCAATGGGCAGAGCGTCAATGCCAGCACCGCCAGGCAACTCAACCACAGCAGGTAGCCAGCAACCGGCATGCCCTGCAGGGACGCCTGTAGCGTACCGCTGCCCAGAATCAGCACCGGAATGTACAGCGGCAAAATCAGCAGGGCCAGTAACAGACCGCCACGCTTGAGGCCGACGGTCAGCGCGGCACCGACCGCGCCCAGCAAGCTCAATACCATGGTGCCCAGCAACAGTGACGCCACCAGTGCCGGCACGCAGCGCGTGGGCAACCCCAGCATCAAGGCCAGCACAGGTGCCAGCAACACCAGCGCCAACCCGGAAAACAGCCAGTGTGCCAGCACCTTGGCCAACACCATAAGCGCCAGCGGGTGCGGCGAAAGGACCCACTGCTCAAGCGAGCCGTCTTCAAAATCGCTGCGAAACAGACCGTCCAGCGACAACAACACCGCCAACAGCGCTGCGACCCACACCAATCCCGGCGCCAGGGTCTGCAACAACTGCGCTTGTGGCCCTACCGCGAGGGGAAACAGAGCAATCACGATAGCGAAAAAAACCAGTGGGTTGAGCAACTCCGCCGGACGGCGGACCAACAGGCGGACTTCGCGCCCCAGCAGAAGGATAAAGACCTGCCTCATGCCTGCACCTGCGCCAGATCAAGGTTGCGGTAACCGGCCGGCCGACGCTGCAGCAGGTGGTGGGTGGTCATCACCAGCAAGCCACCCTGCTCACAGTGCTCGACCAGCCGTGCCTCCAGCTGCGCCACACCGTGCACATCAAGCGCGGTGAACGGCTCGTCAAGAATCCAGGTATCAGGACCGGGCAGATACAGCCGGGCCAATGCCACCCGGCGTTGCTGACCGGCCGACAGGGTATGGCAAGGCACGTCCTCGAAACCGCGTAACCCCACCCGCTCCAACGCCTGCCACAGCTCAGCAGGCGGCACCGGTTGATGCAGCGCGCACAGCCAGGCGAGGTTCTCCAGTGGCGTCAGCACATCCTTGATCCCGGTGGCATGGCCGATCCACAGCAGATGACGGTCCGGTTGCCCTCGCTGCCCGGCCAATGGCAGGCCGTTGAGGCTAACCTGCCCGGCGGCCGGGCGCATCAGGCCACAGAGCAGACGTAACAGGCTGGTCTTGCCACTGCCATTGGGGCCGCTGACTTGCAGCATGTCCCCCGACCGCAATTGCAGGTCAAGATGCTCGAACAGCAGCCGCCCGTCACGTTCGCAACACAGGCCCTCAGCCTGTAGAGTCACACTCATCGCACACATCCGCCAGTACACTGCGCACAGCCGGAACAGACACGGCGCTGCGAGCGGGTTAAATGGAGGTTCAAGTCGGCCTCGTAACGGCCGTTACACTGATGCAAGGTTCTTGCAAGCCCGGCAAAAAAAGCTGGGATTATACATGGCAGCCCGCTCCCCAAAGCGTCTAATTCAGCAGGTCACAGCTTAATGACAGGTGATATTGCCAGCGTCCCGCCGGCCAATCCCAACCTGGCCCAACTGCGTGCCAGCATCACGGCCAATCAGGTTCTGACCCTGTTCAACGCTGCGGCCAATCTGATCCCCCAAGGTCAGACCGCCGAAGCTGAAGTGGTCACCCTCAAGCAGATCGACCAGCAATTTCAGTTGCTGCTGCGGGTGATGCTGGGTAACGGTAACCAGACCAGCCTGCAGGTGACGAGCAACCTGCCGCTGACACCCGGCACCCAATTGCTGGTGGCGCAAGCATCACCCAATGAACTGACGCTGTCGTTGCAGCAGATCAACAGTGCATTGAATAACCTCAAGACCGAACTCGATACCCGGCAGATACCGATCGGTACGCTGTTGCAGGGCAAGGTGCTGACCAGTCAGGTCATCAACTCACTGACCACAGCGCCTTCGGGTCCCGGCCAACCCGCTGGCCCGGCCTCGGGCCAAGGGCTCACCGGCCAGTATCGCTCGATCGTGCTGCTGCTCAACACCGCGCTGGCGGGCACCAGTTTGAGCATCGACAGCCCAGAGCCACTGAAGCTGGGCAGCCTGCTCAGCGCCCGGGTGCTGGGCAGCCAAGCGCTGAACTTTGTCCCCCTGCCCGGCGGCCTCGATCAATTGGCGGTCGCTCAGCAACTGAGCACTCAACAGAGCCGCCAAGGGTCGCTGGAGAATTTGTTCAACGCCCTGCAGAACCTGCCACGCAGCCAGGCCCCGATCGCCCCTGCACTGCAAGCCAGGGTTGACCAGTTATTGGCCGATATTCCCGACATTGAGCAAATGGCCAGCCCGCGCAATGTGGCACAAGCGCTTAACGCCAGCGGCCTGTTCATGGAGTCAAAACTGTTGGCCGGCCAGAACCTGACGCAGTTGCCGGACATGAAAGCCAATCTGATGCGCCTGATCGCCCAGATCCTGCCGCCCGGAGTGCCGGCCAACACCGCCTACAGCGCCGCCGCCGCGTCCAACACGCTGGTCCGGGTGATGCCCAGCGCCATCCGCGCCGCCTTGGGCACTCTGGGCCAGCTCGCGCCGCCGGTGATGCCGAGCAGCTTTCCGCTGCCGGCACGCGATGCCGGTGCAGGCGCAGAAAAAGATGACCTGGAGCTGTTGCTCAAACTGGCGGCCGCAGCGGTATCACGGGTGCAGAGCCATCAACTCGGCGCGCTGGAACAGACCCGCACCCAGCCCGATGGAACCCAGCTGACCACCTGGCAGACTGAAGTGCCGATGCGCCATGCGCATGAAATCGTGCCGCTGCAGGTCAAGGTACAACGCGAAGACTCGCCAGAGCGGCAAGAACAACAGGGCCGCGAAGAGGAATCAGGAGCGCAGCAGCGCGAGCAGCTCTGGCGCATCGACCTGAGTTTTGATCTGGAGCCGCTGGGGCCTTTGCAGGTTCACGCGCAATTGGTGCGCGGCACTTTGTCCAGCCAGCTCTGGGCCCAGCGCGAGGACAGTGCGCAGTTGATCGAGCGCGAACTTGGCTACCTGCGCGAGCGCCTGGTTGCCTGCGGCCTGGCGGTGGGCGAGCTGGCCTGCTCCCATGGCAGCGCACCACAAGGCCCACGTACCCACCTTGAACAACGCTGGATCGACGAGAACGCCTGATGAGCCATTCTGACCTTGCCAACCCTCGCCAGGCCATTGCCCTTACCTACGACGGCCAGCAGGCACCCACCCTCAGCGCCAAAGGTGACGACCGCCTCGCGGAAGAAATCCTCAGCATTGCCCGCGAGCACGAAGTGCCGATCTATGAGAATGCCGAACTGGTCAAGCTGCTGGCACGCCTGGAGCTGGGCGACAGTATTCCTCAGGAGCTGTATCGCACCATCGCCGAAATCATCGCTTTTGCCTGGCATTTGAAGGGCAAGTTTCCGGCGGGCCAGGGGCCGAATGACCCACCGCGGGAAAAACACACCCCCCCGCCCAGAGGGCGCTAGGCGCGAACTCCACCCCCCAGGCGGCCCTCACATGCCGCTCGTGGCTTCCCGCCTTCAACTGTTCTTGTGCAGCTTGCTCATCAGTTGCGCTTCGGCCTGGGTCAGTCCGCAAGACTGGGTGAGCTCTTCGACGCTGGCGCCCATCCCCACCAGCCGCGCCGCCTGGGCAAAGGTCAGGGTCGAAGGATCACGTTGCTCCAGGGCCGTGATCTTGTCCGGCAACACGGCGACGATGGCACGCAGTTCGTGCAGATCCTCGCCCATGCCGACCGTGCCCTTCTGGAAGTTTTCCACTCGCCGGGCCAGCTCGCGCAGACGTTGCTCACGGGCTTCATCAGCCTTGCTACGCTGCTCATCGAGCTGACGCTGACGCTTGATATGGTTCAGCAGCACAACCAGGGTCACGACCCAGAGCATGCCCAGAACACCGACAGCGATCCACAGCATCGGTCAGATGTTCTCCAGCTCGGACCATTCTTCCTCGGTCATCATCTTGTCCAGCTCAACCAGAATCAGCAATTCGCCGTTCTTGTTGCACACGCCCTGAATGAACTTGGCCGACTCATCGTTACCCACGTTCGGCGCGGTCTCGACTTCGGACTGACGCAGATAGACCACTTCCGCCACGCTGTCGACCAGGATACCGACCACCTGCTTGTCGGCTTCGATGATCACGATCCGGGTGTTGTCACTGACCTCGACCGGGGCCAGACCAAAGCGCTGGCGCGTGTCGATCACCGTGACCACGTTACCGCGCAGGTTGATGATACCCAGCACATAGCTGGGAGCACCTGGCACCGGCGCGATTTCGGTGTAGCGCAGCACTTCCTGGACCTGCATCACATTGATGCCGTACGACTCGTTGTCCAGACGGAAGGTCACCCACTGCAGGATGGGATCTTCGGAACCTTGTGCAGACGACTTATTCATGTTTCCAACCCCTCACCTAGTGCTGTGCAGGCAGCGCAACAAGCGCCAGCCAATGATTATCGATTATCTGAGCGTGTTCATTTGCTTGACCGCGCCACTGGCGATCAACTCGGCCAACTGTGCAACATCGAGCAAGGCGCACATATGCTCAATCACTGTACCGGCCAGCCATGGCCGATGACCGCGCTGGGCGCGCCACTTGATTTCCTGCGGGTCCAGGCGCAGCGAACGGCTGACCTGATGCACCGCCAACCCCCACTCGTAACCTTGTACCGAAATCACATACTTCAATCCCTGGCGGAAATCTTCCCGATAGCGGTCCGGCATGACCCAGCGGGCGGTGTCGAGCACCTTCAGGTTGCCGGCCTGGCACGGCAGGATGCCCAGGAACCAGTCAGGCTGACCAAACAGCGGCGTCAGTTCCTGCCCTTCCAGAGAATAGATCGCCCCCAGACACACCAACGGCACCGCCAGGGTCAAACCCGCCACATCGAACAACAGGCACTCGAACGGCTCGGCAGCCCAGTCCGGACGCCCATCGGTGGCCGGTGGTGGTGGCGGGCTCTGATCGAGCCGGGTGTTGAGCTCAGCCACTGGCTCGGCCCGCGCAATGGCCGACTCCAGCGCCTCGACGACCGGAACCTCGAGCTTGGGCACCACCACTTCAGGCACCACCACCGGAACCGGCAGCTCGACCCTGTCCTGAACCTTGGCCTGGACCGCAACAGCAACCGGTACTGCCACCGGTGCCGGCGCCGCGACAGCCACTGCCAGCGGTTTGGGTGCCAGCATACGGGCGTCATGCGCCTGCTCTTCAAGCACAGCCGCCTTGAATTCATCGAAATGATCAACCGGCGCCGGCACCACCAACAGCTCGTCGGTGACGTCCTGCAGCAGCGCATCCAGGTACGACTGCAAAGCCACCTGTGGCCGGGTTGCCAAATCTACGGGGCGAATCATGTCAGAACCCAACCAGAAAAAGTGCCATGCCTCATTGACCGGGTTATCGGCTGCCGGGTGCACAGGCTTGAGCGCACGAACAAGGATTTAAACGTCACCTCAGGCCACCTGCGCTGTCAGTTGTTCGGCCAACAGGTGCTTGAGCAACGCACGATAGGCCAGTACCCCACGACTCTTGGGGTCATTCTGCGAAGGGGTCACTCCGGCCCGGCTGGCATCGCGCAGGCGGGTGTCGACCGGCACGTAGGCTTTCCAGACATGTTCCGGGAAGCTGTCACGCAGCAGCTTGAGGGTGCCCATCGAAGCCTGGGTGCGTCGATCGAACAGGGTCGGCACGATGGTGTACGGCAACGGCACCTTGCGCGAGCGGTTGATCATCGCCAGCGTGTTGACCATGCGCTCCAGGCCCTTGACCGCGAGAAACTCGGTTTGCACCGGAATCGCCAGTTGCTGACTGGCCGCCAGCGCATTGACCATCAACACGCCCAACAACGGCGGGCTGTCGATCAGCGCATAGTCAAAATCCTGCCACAGTTGCGCAAGGCTTTTGGCAATCACCAAGCCCAGGCCGCTCTGGCCTGGCGACTGACGCTCCAGAGTGGCCAGTGCGGTACTGGACGGCAACAGCGAAATCCGCTGATCGCTGGTCGGCAGCAGCAACTGGCCGGGCAGGCCTTGAGGCACTGCACCTTTATGCAAAAACAGGTCGAAAGCGCTGTGCTCCAGCTCGTCAGGGTTATGGCCGAAGTAACTGGTCATCGAGCCATGCGGGTCCAGATCGACCACGACCACACGCTTGCCCGAGTCAGCCAGCAGGCCGGCCAGGGCAATGGTCGTGGTGGTCTTGCCGACCCCACCTTTCTGATTGGCGACTGCCCAGACTCTCATTTAGCTGTATTCCTTGTGCACGGCAATGTCCCTGACCGTTCTAGCGAGCGGGTGACGGAGAATTGACGGCATTGGTGCCTGACGGTGGACTTGCCGGAGCCGGTGCAGTTTGTGTGCCAGCACGCCGTAATGCTGCATCAGGGGTGGCATTGGCTGAACCACCTGCGGTTAGACTGCGGCGCACATCCAGGTTACGGGAAATAACCAGCACCACGCGACGATTCTGCGCCCGCCCCTGCGCGGTGGCATTACTGGCGATTGGCTGAAACTCAGCGTACCCCACTGAAGCCATGCGCGCCGGATTGACGCCGTACATGGCCAGCAGACGCACGATGCTCGCCGCCCGTGAAGCGGACAGCTCCCAGTTGGTCGGGAACTGCGCGGTGTTGATCGGTTGATCGTCTGTGAAACCTTCGACATGCACCGGGTTATCGAAGCGTTTGACGATATTGGCCACCCTTTCGATGATGCTGAAGGCCTGATTGCTGGGCATGGCGTCACCGCTGCCGAACAACAGGCTGGAATTAAGCTCGATCTCAACCCACAACTCGTTGCCACGCACGGTCATCTGGTCGGAGCGCAACAGGTCGCCGAATCCGGCGCGCACATCATCGGCGATGGCCTGCAACGGATCGACCGTTTTGGCACCGATACCGGCGTCAGTCTGCTCACTGTCTTTCAGAAGAGGCTCGGCAGGTCGGGTGGTCTGTGGCCGCTGCTCACCGATCGGAATCGGCTGCATGGTCCGCTCAGCGTCATTGAACACCCCGACCAGCGCCTGGGACAGAATCTTGTACTTGCCCTCGTTGAGTGACGAAATCGAGTACATCACCACAAAAAAGGCGAACAGCAAGGTGATGAAATCCGCGTAGGACACCAGCCAGCGTTCGTGATTTTCATGCTCTTCGTGGCGGCGACGACGGGACATGCAGTTACTCCATGAAGCCTTGCAGCTTGAGCTCAATGGAGCGCGGGTTTTCACCCTCGGCAATGGACAGCAGGCCTTCGAGCAGCATCTCGCGGTAGCGCGACTGGCGCAGGGCAATCGCCTTGAGTTTGTTGGCCACCGGCAGCAGGAACAGGTTGGCACTGGCCACGCCATAGATCGTGGCGACGAACGCGACCGCGATACCGCCACCCAACTGGCTCGGGTCGGCCAGATTGCCCATCACGTGGATCAGGCCCATGACCGCACCGATGATGCCGATGGTCGGCGCGTAACCGCCCATGCTTTCGTAAACCTTGGCGGCCTGGATATCGCGGTTTTCCTGGGTAATGAAATCGACTTCCAGAATACTGCGAATCGACGCCGGCTCCGCACCGTCAACCAGCAGTTGCAGGCCCTTGCGCGCATAGGGGTCAGGCTCGGTGTCTGCCACGCTCTCCAGCCCCAGCAGGCCTTCCTTGCGCGCCGTCATGCTCCAGCCAATGATCCGGTCAATGCCGCCAGGCAGATCGATGCGTGGCGGAAACAGAATCCAGCGCAGGATCTGCACGGCACGTTTGAACGCACTCATCGGTGCCTGCAACAACGCAGCCGCCAGGGTGCCGCCCAGCACGATCAGCGCGGCCGGGCCGTTGACCAGCGAGCTGACATGCCCGCCCTCAAGCAGATTGCCACCCAGAATCGCGACAAACGCCAGAATCAGGCCGATAAGGCTCAGTACATCCATTACAGGCACGCCTCCACGATGTGCCGGCCGATATCGTCCAGGCTGTACACCGCATCCGCCAGATCAGCCTTGACGATGGCCATCGGCATACCATAAATCACGCAACTGGCCTCATCCTGGGCCCATACGGTGCTGCCGCCCTGCTTGAGCATGCGCGCACCTTCACGGCCGTCGGCGCCCATTCCGGTGAGGACCACCGACAGCACCTTGTCACCGTAGGCCTTGGCCGCCGAGCCAAAGGTGATATCCACGCACGGCTTGTAGTTCAGGCGCTCATCACCGGGCAGGATTTTCACCGCGCCACGGCCATCGACCATCATCTGTTTGCCACCCGGAGCCAGCAACGCCAGACCCGGACGCAGCAGATCACCGTCTTCGGCTTCCTTGACGCTGATCTTGCACAACTTGTCGAGGCGCTCGGCAAACGCCTTGGTAAAGGCTGCCGGCATGTGCTGGATGAGCACGATGGGCGCCGGGAAGTTGGCAGGCAATTGGGTCAACACGCGCTGCAACGCAACCGGCCCACCGGTGGAGGTGCCAATGGCTACCAGCTTGTAGGCCTTGCGCCGTGGCGCCGGCGAATGATGAGCATGGGCCGGCGCAGCAGCCGGGCTGGCGGATGCTGTGACCGGCGCCGCGCGACTGGTCAACGGCCGGGTAGCCGCCGGAGCAGGCGCCGGCGCCACAGGGGGCGGCGTGCGCCGCACACTCGGGCTGGCCGCAGGTGCCGGGGCGGATGCCGTAGCCGCAGGCGTTGACTGCGAGCTGCTGCCAAACGAGCTGAAACGACGATTACTGCGCGCGATGCTGTTGATCTTCTCGCACAGCAACTGTTTGACCTTGTCAGGGTTGCGCGAGATGTCTTCGAAATTCTTGGGCAGGAAGTCGACCGCACCGGCATCCAGCGCGTCGAGTGTGACCCGCGCGCCCTCGTGGGTCAGGGAGGAGAACATCAATACCGGCGTAGGGATACGCTGCATGATGTGGCGGACCGAAGTGATGCCGTCCATCATCGGCATCTCGTAGTCCATGGTGATCACATCAGGCTTGAGCGCCAGGGCCTGTTCGATGGCTTCCTTGCCGTTGGTTGCGGTACCGACCACCTGAATGAGCGGGTCCGAAGAGAGGATTTCCGTAACGCGGCGGCGGAAAAAACCCGAATCATCCACCACCAGGACCTTGACTGCCATAAACACTCCAATAGACCCCGGGACAATACTGCCCCGGGGCCAGAATCAAATACGCCGTGCGGCGTAACGCTTGAGCATGCTCGGAACATCAAGGATCAAGGCAATCCGACCGTCACCGGTAATGGTGGCGCCTGACATGCCAGGGGTGCCTTGCAGCATCTTGCCCAGCGGTTTGATGACCACCTCTTCCTGGCCGACCAGTTGATCAACCACGAAACCAATGCGCTGCGTGCCGACCGACAGAATCACCACGTGCCCTTCGCGCTGCTCCTCATGAGCTGCCGACTTGATCAGCCAGCGTTTGAGGTAGAACAGTGGCAGTGCCTTGTCGCGCACGATCACCACTTCCTGGCCGTCAACCACATTGGTGGTCGACAGGTCGAGGTGGAAGATTTCGTTGACGTTGACCAGCGGGAATGCAAACGCCTGGTCGGCGAGCATCACCATCAGGGTCGGCATGATCGCCAGGGTCAGCGGCACCTTGATGACGATCTTCGAACCCTGGCCCTTGGTCGAATAGATGTTGATCGTACCGTTGAGCTGGGAAATCTTGGTTTTCACCACGTCCATGCCAACCCCACGACCGGACACATCGGAAATCTCGGTCTTGGTCGAGAAGCCGGGGGCGAAGATCAGGTTGTAGCAGTCGCTGTCGCTGAGACGATCGGCCGCGTCCTTGTCCATGACGCCGCGCTTGACCGCAATGGCGCGCAGCACGGCCGGGTCCATGCCCTTGCCGTCATCGGAAATCGACAACAGGATGTGATCGCCTTCCTGCTCGGCCGACAGCACCACCCGGCCACTGCGTGACTTGCCGCTGGCCTCACGCTCCTCAGGAGTTTCCACACCGTGGTCGACCGCGTTACGCACCAAGTGCACCAACGGGTCAGCGAGCGCCTCGACCAGGTTCTTGTCCAGGTCGGTCTCTTCACCCACCAGTTCCAGGTTGATCTCTTTCTTGAGCTGGCGTGCCAGGTCACGAACCAGACGCGGAAAGCGGCCGAAGACTTTCTTGATCGGCTGCATGCGGGTCTTCATGACCGCGGTTTGCAGGTCGGCGGTGACCACATCCAGGTTGGAAACCGCCTTGGACATCGCTTCATTGCCGCTGTTGAGGCCAAGGCGTACCAGACGGTTACGCACCAGCACCAACTCGCCGACCATGTTCATGATCTCGTCAAGCCGCGCGGTATCGACGCGCACCGTGGTTTCGGCTTCTGTCGCGGTCGGCTTCTCGGCTGGCGCGGCAGCAGCTCTGGCCGGTGCGGCAGCGGCAGGCTTGGCCGCCGCGGGCGCAGGCGCAGGCGCAGGCGCAGCAGCAGGGCCGCCCACGGCAGGCCCGCCCTTGGCGCCGGGGGCGGGGGGTTGGCCCCCCGGCGCTGCGGCGGCAACCGCGCCGCTTACTGCCGCCGGTTCGAACTTGCCCTTGCCGTGCAACTCGTCGAGCAGGTTTTCAAATTCGTGATCGGTGATTTCATCCGATGCAGGGCTGCTGGCAGGTGCCGCAGGGGCAACGGCCACCGCTTCTACAGCGCCGCTGAACGAGCCTTTGCCGTGCAACTGATCAAGCAGCGACTCGAATTCGTCGTCGGTGATTTCATCCGAGGCAGCGCCAGCGGGCGCTGCGACAGCAGGTGCTGCAGCACTGACAGTGGCGACGCTGGCATCGAACGAACCCTTGCCATGCAACTGATCGAGCAGCGCTTCGAATTCGTGATCGGTGATTTCATCACTCGCTGCAGCCGCAGGCGCGGCTGGCGCAGACGGCGTAGCGGCGACCGGGCTGCCGGCCGGGCCGTGCAGGGAGTCGAGCAGCCGCTCGAACTCATCGTCGGTGATCAGGTCGGAGCCGGCCTCCCCGGCAGCCGGTGCAGCCGCCTCGACAACCGGTTCCGGCGCGGGCTCAGGAGCCGGCTCAGGAGCCGCTGCCACCGCAGCCACTTCGTCAGCTGACTCAGGCTCTGCCAGCCGTGACAGTGCCTGCAGCAGCTCAGGGGTAGCAGGCGTGATGTCACTGCGCTCACGCACCTGGCCGAACATGCTGTTGACGGTATCCAGTGCTTCGAGGACCACGTCCATCAATTCGGCGTTAACGCGACGCTCACCCTTGCGCAGGATGTCGAACACGTTCTCGGCAATGTGGCAGCACTCGACAAGCTCATGCAACTGAAGGAAGCCGGCGCCTCCTTTTACAGTGTGAAAACCGCGAAAAATTGCGTTGAGCAAGTCCGCGTCATCCGGGCGACTTTCAAGCTCGACCAGTTGTTCAGACAATTGCTCGAGAATTTCGCCGGCCTCTACCAGAAAATCCTGGAGGATCTCTTCATCGGCGCCGAAGCTCATTGGGGTGCTCCCTAAAATTAACCGTCAACTGACCTTAGAAGCCAAGGCTGGATAGCAAGTCGTCCACATCATCCTGACCGGAAACGACATCTTCCCGTTTATCGGCATGAATCTGCGGACCTTCACCCTGAGCAAGATGTTTTTTCGGATCTTTTTCTGCTTGCATCGCTTCACGGTCATGCTCGATCCCGGCAAAGCGATCAACATGGCTGGCCATCAGTACCAGCTTGAGCAGGTTGCTCTCAACTTCGGTGACCAGTTGCGTCACGCGCTTGATCACCTGACCGGTAAGGTCCTGATAATCCTGGGCCAGCAGAATGTCGTTGAGATGGCTGGCAACGGCATGGCTCTCTTTCTCGGTACGCGAGAGGAAACCGTCCACTCGTTTGGCCAGATCACGAAACTCCTCAGCACCGATTTCGCGGCGCATGAAGCGCCCCCAGTCGGCACTCAGCGCCTTGGCGTCGTCACTGAGGCTGTTCATCAACGGTGTGCTTTGCTCCACCAGATCCATGGTGCGGTTGGCCGCACCCTCGGTCAGCCTTACAACATACGACAAGCGCTCGGCGGCATCAGTGATCTGGGACACCTCTTCGGCTTGAGGCATCTGCGGATCGATATGGAAATTGACGATCGCGCTGTGCAGCTCACGCGTCAATTTGCCCACTTCCTGATACAGGCCGCGGTCGCGCGCCTGGTTGAGCTCATGGATCAGTTGCACGGCGTCGCCGAATTTGCCTTTTTCAAGGCTGGCGACCAGCTCGTGCGCGTGTTTTTTCAGGGTCGACTCGAAGTCACCCAATGAATCATTGTTATCCATAGCGCCCTCGCGGCATGCACTCAGCTATTGACGCGCTCGAAGATCTTTTCAATCTTCTCTTGCAATACCTGGGCGGTGAAAGGCTTGACCACATAGCCGTTCACACCGGCCTGGGCCGCTTCAATGATCTGCTCACGCTTGGCTTCAGCAGTCACCATCAGCACCGGAATGTTCTTCAGGCGCTCGTCCTGACGCACCTGGCGCAGCAGGTCGATACCCGACATGCCAGGCATGTTCCAGTCGGTTACCAGAAAATCAAAGGCACCGCTTTGCAGCATCGGCAGCGCGGTAAGACCGTCATCTGCTTCCGATGTATTGGTAAACCCCAGGTCACGCAACAGATTTTTTATGATCCGCCGCATCGTTGAAAAGTCATCAACGATGAGGATTTTCATGTTCTTGTCCAATTCGACCTCCAAGCAGTCTTTAACGAGCCCGCTCCCCGGACCCGCCGTTCACTCAATACAGGTACAGCAACCCCCCGGTGCAACCAGCGCTCGACGCACCAGACACCAGAACACGGCCAAATCGCCTGCAAACAACCCTGTAGAGTTGATTGACAGGCTCCTGCCTTGTCCGGGTAGTCGACACCTCAAGCCCTGCACAGCCGGCCTGAAACCAATGGATCTGTCAGCGCGCCCGCCATTCCCCCAAACGACCTCGCAAGCGGGCTGCGCACTGACTGTGTAACTGGCTGACCCGAGATTCGCTGACCCCAAGGACCTCACCGATCTCTTTGAGGTTCAACTCCTCGTCATAGTACAACGCCAGCACCAAACGCTCACGCTCCGGAAGATTGGCAATGGCATCGGCCAATGCTTTCTGGAAGCGCTCGTCCTCAAGATCGCGCGACGGCTCCAGCGAACCGCTGGCGCCATCTTCGTGCAGCCCATCATGCTCGCCGTCCTGCAACAGGTCGTCAAAGCTGAACAGCCGACTGCCCAAAGTGTCGTTCAAGATAGCGTAATAATCATCAAGACTTAACTGGAGTTCGGCAGCAACTTCATGATCTTTAGCGTCGCGCCCTGTTCTTGCTTCAATAGCGCGAATCGCATCACTGACCATCCGGGTATTTCGATGCACTGAACGCGGCGCCCAGTCACCTTTACGCACCTCGTCAAGCATCGCGCCACGGATCCGAATGCCGGCGTAGGTTTCGAAACTGGCACCCTTGGTGGAGTCGTATTTGGTCGATACTTCAAGCAGGCCGATCATGCCCGCCTGGATCAGGTCTTCGACCTGGACGCTGGCAGGCAGACGGGCCAGCAGGTGGTAGGCAATACGCTTGACCAGTGGCGCATAGCGCTCAATCAACTCGTATTGCGAATTCCTTGATGCCTTGCTGTACATCTGATAACCGCTGGCTGTCATTGAACCGGTCCCGCTGCACTGGTCTGGTGAACAAGTCGCTCGACAAAGAACTCAAGGTGCCCACGCGGATTGGCCGGCAACGGCCAGGTATCGACCTTCTGGGCAATGGCTCGGAATGCCAGCGCGCATTTGGAGCGTGGAAAGGCTTCGTAGACCGCACGTTGCTTTTGCACCGCCTTGCGCACACATTCGTCATAGGGCACTGCGCCGACATACTGCAAGGCCACGTCCAGAAAACGATCGGTCACCTTGGTCAGTTTGGCAAACAGGTTACGACCCTCTTGCGGCGTCTGCGCCATGTTGGCCAGGACCCTGAAGCGGTTCATGCCGTAGTCGCGATTGAGCAGTTTGATCAGCGCGTAAGCGTCGGTGATCGAGGTCGGTTCATCGCAGACCACCAGCAAGACCTCTTGGGCGGCACGCACGAAACTGACCACCGATTCACCGATACCGGCTGCGGTGTCGATCACCAGCACATCAAGATTGTCGCCAAGCTCGCTGAACGCCTGGATCAGGCCGGCATGCTGCGCGGGCGCCAGGTGCACCATGCTCTGGGTACCGGAGGCCGCTGGCACGATACGCACGCCGCCAGGCCCCTGGAGCAGGACGTCACGCAGCTCACAGCGGCCCTCGATGACATCGGCCAGGGTGCGTTTGGGCGTAAGGCCCAGCAAAACATCAACGTTGGCCAGACCAAGATCAGCATCAAGCAGCATGACGCGACGGCCGAGCTCGGCCAGCGCCAGCGACAGATTCACTGAAACGTTGGTCTTGCCAACGCCACCTTTGCCGCCGGTCACGGCGATAACCTGTACGGGATGCATGCTGCCCATGTTATTTCTTTACCTTGTCATGCGTAGACTGGAGCCACATTACGGGCTGCACGTTCCGTGACGAACAATGCCTGGCAGACCACCGATGCAGTAATTTTTTAGTCGTGTTCATCAATCACCCCACTCGCTTGCCGGGGTTGTGATAAAGGTCGGCGAACATGTCCGCCATAGCCTCTTCGCTGGGTTCATCCTGCATTTGCACACTGACGGCCCGACTCACCAGTTGATGGCGGCGTGGCAGATGCAAATCATCAGGAATACGCGGCCCATCGGTCAGATAGGCCACGGGGAGTTCATGCCCGATCGCCAGGCTCAGCACTTCACCCAGGCTGGCAGTTTCATCCAGTTTGGTCAGGATGCAGCCGGCCAGCCCGCAACGTTTGTAGCTGTGGTAAGCGGCGGTCAACACCTGCTTCTGGCTGGTAGTGGCCAGGACCAGATAGTTGCGTGAACGAATCCCGCGCCCGGCCAGGCTTTCAAGCTGCAGGCGCAGCGCCGGATCGCTGGCTTGCAGGCCGGCGGTATCGATCAGCACCACACGCTTGCGGATCAGCGGTTCGAGCGCCTGGGCCAGGGACTGTCCCGGATCGACGTGGGTCACCGGCACATTGAGAATACGCCCAAGGGTCTTGAGCTGCTCCTGGGCACCGATCCGGAAGCTGTCCATGCTCACCAGCGCGATATTCTGCGCGCCGTACTTGAGCACGTAACGCGCCGCCAGCTTGGCCAGCGTAGTGGTCTTGCCCATCCCTGCCGGACCGACCATCGCGATCACCCCGCCCTCTTCCAGCGGCTCGTTGTCAGGCACATTGATCATCCGCGCCAGATGCGCCAGCAACATGCGCCAGGCATGACGGGGATCGTCGATATCGGGAACCATATCCAGCAGATCCCGCGACAGCGGGCCGGACAGGCCAACGCGCTGCAGACGCCGCCACAGGTTGGCCTGCTGCGGACGACTGCCCTGCAATTGCGTCCAGGCCAGCGAACCCAACTGGACTTCCAGCAGCTCGCGCAAGCCGTTGAGCTCCGAGCGCATCGAGTCAAACGCACGCTGGTTCAGCGTCGGCTCGGCAACGCCGGGTGCAGCGACGGCAACAGCAGGACGCGGCGGTTCTTCGAGGGTCGGCTCGATGTGCCGGTCGGCAGCGCTCAGCGGCAAGCCAGAAAACAACTGACGGTTGCTCGATACGTCATCGCCTTCGTTGCGACTTTCGAGTTCAGCTTGCGCCGAGACGATCCGCGACTGAGTCTTGCGCAGCTCGTCTTCAAGCTCCATGTTCGGCACCCGCGGCGCCAGCGCAGACAGCTTGTAATCAAGAGCAGCAGTCAGCTCAACGCCACCGGCAATGCGCCGATTTCCGATGATGGCCGCCTCGGCGCCCAGCTCATCGCGAACCAGTTTCATGGCTTGACGCATATCGGCGGCGAAAAAACGCTTAACTTGCATGACTCACTACCTCAGCCGTTAGGCCCGACAGTCGCTACGATGGTGACTTGCTTGTTGTCAGGAATTTCCTGGTACGCCAGAACATGCATGTTCGGTACAGCCAATCGTCCAAATCGTGACAGCATGGCCCGGATCGGACCTGCCACCAGCAAAATCACCGGCGAGCCTTGCATCTCTTGACGCTGCGCCGCCTCAATCAACGAGCGTTGCAGCTTCTCGGCCATGCTTGGCTCCAGAAGAACGCCTTCTTCCTGACCCTGACCCGCCTTCTGCATACTATTTAGCAAAATCTGTTCCAATCTAGGCTCAAGGGTGATGACAGGCAGCTCTGTCTCAGTCCCTACAATGCTTTGCACGATCGCCCGGCTCAACCCGACCCGTACCACAGCCACCAACGCGGCGGTATCTTGACTCCTGGCCGCATTGTTCGCGATGGCCTCGGCAATCGTGCGGATATCGCGCACCGGCACATGCTCGGCCAGCAGCGCCTGCAGCACATTGAGCAGCGCCGACAACGACAGCACCCCAGGCACCAGCTCTTCAGCCAGCTTGGGCGAACTCTTGGCCAGCAACTGCATCAGTTGCTGCACTTCCTCGTGGCCGATCAATTCATGGGAGTGCTTGTAGAGAATCTGGTTCAGGTGCGTCGCCACAACGGTGCTGGCATCCACCACTGTGTAACCCAACGACTGGGCCTGGCTGCGCTGACTGATTTCGATCCACACCGCTTCCAGACCAAACGCCGGATCGCGCGCATTGATACCGTTGAGGGTACCGAACACCTGACCCGGGTTGATCGCCAGTTCACGGTCCGGATAAATCTCCGCCTCGGCCAGAATCACCCCCATCAGCGTCAAACGATAGGCGCTGGGCGCCAGATCGAGGTTGTCGCGAATGTGCACCGTGGGCATCAGAAAGCCCAGGTCTTGGGAAAGCTTCTTGCGCACACCCTTGATCCGCGCCAGCAACTGACCACCCTGATTGCGATCCACCAGCGGAATCAGCCGGTAACCGACCTCAAGACCGATGATGTCGACCGGCGTTACGTCGTCCCAGCCCAACTCCTTGGAGTCCTGGGCACGCACTGGCGAAGGCAGCAGGTCCTGCTGACGCTGCACCTCGGCCAGCGCCACAGCCTTGGCATTCTGGTCACGGCGCCACAGCCAGTAGGCAGCACCCGAGGCGATTGCCCCCAGACCAATGAAGGCAAAGTGCGGCATGCCAGGCACCAGGCCCATGACGATCATGATCGCCCCCGACACCGCCAGCGCCTTATAAGACGAGAACATCTGGCGGTTGATCTGCTTCCCCATTTCTTCCGAACCGGAAGCACGGGTCACCATGATCGCCGCTGCGGTCGACAGCAACAGAGATGGCAATTGCGCCACCAGACCGTCACCGATCGCCAGCAAGGTATAAACACGCCCGGCGTCGCCAAAGCTCATGCTGTGTTGCAACATGCCCACCAGCATGCCGCCGATCAGGTTGATGAACAGAATCAGCAGACCGGCAATAGCGTCACCGCGCACAAACTTGCTGGCACCGTCCATCGAGCCATAGAACTCGGCCTCGGCGGCCACTTCAGAACGACGCGCCTTGGCCTGGTTCTGGTCAATCAATCCAGCATTGAGATCGGCATCGATCGCCATCTGCTTACCCGGCATGGCGTCAAGAGTAAAGCGCGCACTGACCTCGGAAATCCGCCCGGCACCCTTGGTGATTACCACGAAGTTGATGATCATCAGGATGGTGAAGACCACGATACCGACAACGTAGTTACCACCGATCACCACCTCACCAAAGGCCTGGATGACCTTACCGGCAGCGTCGTGACCATCCTGGCCGTGCAACAGCACCACCCGGGTCGAGGCGACGTTCAACGCCAGACGCAACAGGGTGGCGACCAGCAGGATGGTCGGGAATACCGAGAAGTCCAGCGGCCGCATGGCGTACACACAGACCAGCAGAACCACGATCGACAAGGCAATGTTGAAGGTGAAAAACACGTCGAGCAGGAACGGCGGGATTGGCAACATCATCATTGCCAGCAGCGACAGCAATAATATCGGCACGCCCAACTGGCCGCGCCCGAACCCGGCCAGATTGCTGCGCGCGTTACTGATTAACTGAGAGCGATCCACCGGTTCTTTCCTGCATCAGACCAAAACTTTGACGCCCCACGCGCCATGCACTGGCCTACTGCAAGAAACCGTCCAACTTTGCCGCCACAACCGCGTCGATAAAACCATCCATCGTCGACGCAGAAATCGTCATCAGGAGTCGCGCTGCAGATCGGGCGGAATGGGAAGATCGCCCAAAGGATCCGGACGCTTGGCGCGCCCGGCATGGAATTGACGAATCTGAAAGACATAGGCCAGCACCTGCGCCACAGCAAGATACAGACCGGCCGGAATCTCTTCTTCCAGCTCGGTGCTGTAGTAAATCGAACGCGCCAGGGCAGCCGACTCCAGGATCAGGATCTGGTTGTGCGCACCGATCTCACGAATCTTCAGGGCAATCATATCCACCCCTTTGGCCAGCAGCATCGGCGCCCCACCCTTTTCAGGGTCGTACTTGAGCGCTACGGCAAAGTGGGTGGGGTTGGTAATGATCACGTCCGCCTCGGGAATGGCAGCCATCATCCGCCGCTGAGACATCTGAAACTGCAGTTGGCGAATACGCTGTTTGACTTCCGGACTACCATCACTGTTCTTGTGCTCATCACGCACTTCCTGCTTGGTCATCAGCAGTTTTTTATGCGCCTCGTACAGCTGGAACGGCACATCCACCGCCGCAATCAGAAACAGCCCGGACACGATCCACAAGGTGCTCCAACCCACCACTTGCAGACTATGGATCATCGCCTGCTCAAGCGGCTCATAAGCGATAGCCACCAGATCATCACGGTCGCCGTCGATCACCACCAGCGCAACGATAAGGATGATCAGAAACTTCGCCAACGACTTGAGCAACTCTACCAGCGAATGCATCGAGAACATGCGCTTGATGCCGGACAACGGATTCATCCGGCTGAATTTGGGCATCAGCGATTTGGTCGTGAACAGCCAGCCACCAAGCAGGATCGGCCCCACCAGAGCCGCTACCAGCATGGCGACCATGAACGGCAACATGACAATGATCGCGAACTTTCCCGACTTGAGAAGCATGGTTCCCATCCAGGTCGGGTCCATGAGCGCTTCACGAGAAATCGAGAAGTTGTCGCGCATCAACTCCTGCATCATTTGGGCAATACCGCCACCAAATATCAACAGCCCGACCGCCCCCATAAGCGTAACAACCAGCGTGGTCAGCTCCTTGGATCTGGCAATCTGCCCCTCAGCCCGGGTGTCACGGATTTTCTTCTCCGTGGGGTCTTCTGTCTTGTCCTGACCACTCTCGCTCTCGGCCATTCAACGCGCCCTCACCAGATCTCGCAGTTGCTGCAAGGCTTCGACCGCCATTGGCTGATACTGGCCCAGCATGTCAGCCATGCTCATCCACAAGATGACCATACCAAGCACCAGAGTCATCGGGAAACCGATGGAGAAGATGTTCAATTGCGGCGCGGCGCGAGTCATGATGCCAAACGCAATGTTGATGATCAGCAAGGCGGCAATGGCTGGCAGAACCAGACGCAACCCCGCTGCCAGCGTCCAGCTCAGACCATTGGCCAACCCCCAGAAGCTGTTGATCTGCAAGCCCCCGCCAACCGGGAGCGTAGTGAAGCTCTCGATGAGAACCTCCAGCACCACCAGGTGGCCATTCATGGCCAGAAACATCAGGGTGACCAGCATGGTAAAGAATTGCCCGACCACAGCTGTAGATACGCCGTTGGCAGGGTCAACCATCGAGGCGAAGCCCATACCCATCTGGGTAGCGATGATCTGGCCGGCGATCACGAACACTTGAAAGAACAGCTGCAGGCACAACCCCATGCCAACCCCGATGATTACCTGCTCGCCAATCAGCAGTAACGCACTGAGATCCAATGCCTGCACAGCCGGAACCGGTGGCAGCACCGGCGCTACAACCACTGTGATAGCGACCGCCAAATACAGGCGCACACGCCGTGGCACCAGCGTCGTGCCGATAATCGGCATGGTCATCAGCAAAGCGACAATACGAAACAACGGCAGCATGAAACTGGCCACCCACGTGCTGATCTGGGTGTCGGTCAGCATGAGCAATGGCTGCATGATCCTCAGCCGATCAAGGTGGGAATGCTGTTGAACAGATTCAGGACATAGTCCATGAACACTTTCAACAACCAGGGACCGGTGACAATCAGCGTGATGAGCATCACCAACAGGCGCGGCAGAAAGCTCAGGGTCTGTTCGTTGATTTGCGTGGCCGCCTGAAATATGGCCACGATAAGACCACAGATCAGGCTCGGCACCACCAGAATGGCCACCAGCATGGTGGTCAACCACAACGCCTCGCGAAACAGATCGACCGCGACTTCAGGGGTCATGACAACGACGCCTCCACCAGACTCTTCATACGCCGCCAAAACTGCCAGCCAAAGTACCGACAATCAACGCCCAGCCATCAACCAGCACAAACAGCATGATCTTGAATGGCAATGAGATGATCAGCGGCGAGAGCATCATCATACCCATCGCCATCAGCACACTGGCCACCACCATGTCGATGATCAGAAACGGGATGAAGATCATGAAACCGATCTGGAACGCCGTCTTGAGCTCAGAGATCACAAATGCCGGCACCAGGATGGTCAGGGGCGCGGCATCCGGTGTAGGAATATCAGTGCGTTTGGACAGACGCATGAACAGTTCCAGGTCGCTGGTCCGGGTCTGGGCCAGCATGAAGTCCTTGATCGGCACCTGGGCTTTGGCGACCGCTTGCTGGGCAGTAAGGGTCTCAGCCAGATAAGGCTGCAGAGCATCGTTGTTCACCCGATCAAACACCGGCGCCATGATGAACATGGTCAGAAACAGCGCCATGCCAATCAGAATCTGGTTCGATGGGGTTTGCTGCAAGCCCAGAGCCTGGCGCAGAATCGAGAACACCACGATGATCCGGGTGAAACTGGTCATCAGCATGACGAATGCCGGAATAAAACTCAGCGCCGTCATGATCAGCAAGATCTGCAAGCTGACCGAATACTCCTGCTGACCGTCAGTCCCGTTGGACAGCGTAATAGCCGGAATCGACAACGGATCGGCCGCCAGGGCCACAGGTGCTCCCAGCCCCAACAACAGCACCACCAGCCAACGCAAGGCACCCATCACTTGTTGTCCTTATCCTTGCCCATGAGCTCCAGCAGGCGCTGGGCGAACTCGGGAGTGGCCGGCTCGCGAACCGGCACCTGAACATTTTCATTGAGCACATGCAGAGGCGTGATACGCCCAGGCGTGATCCCCAATAAAATCTGCTCCTTACCCACCTGAACCAGTACCAGCCGGTCACGCGGCCCCAAAGCTCTGGAGCCAACCAATTCGATAACCTGCTGATTGCCGATCGACGCCCCCTGAACCCGACGCATCACCCACGCCAGCACAAAGATCAGCCCGATGACCAGCAACAGCCCCAGTAATAACTGCAACAGTTGCCCACCCCAGCCACCGGACAGAGCGCTACCCACCTGCGGGGCAGCCGCCTGAGCTGTCGGCTCGGCTGCCAGCACAGCCAAAGGCGCAGCCAGCAACAGCATCAACCAGCGGTTCACTTAGCGCAGCTTCTTGATGCGTTCACTCGGACTGATCACGTCAGTCAGGCGAATGCCGAACTTTTCATTGACCACCACCACCTCGCCATGGGCGATCAGGGTGCCATTAACCAGCACATCCAGCGGCTCTCCCGCCAGGCGATCAAGCTCGATCACCGAGCCCTGGTTGAGCTGCAAAAGGTTACGAATGCTGATATCGGTGCTGCCCACTTCCATGGAAATCGACACCGGGATATCCAGGATCACATCCAGGTTCGGACCATCGAGCGTGACCGGCGCAGTGCTCTTGGGCACACTGCCAAACTCTTCCATGGGCATACGATTGGAGCTGGGGCGGCTCGCTTCATCAGCCGCCAGCAGCGCATCAATATCAGACTGCCCTCCCTCGCCGGCTTCATTCAGCGCAGCAGCCCACTCATCGGCCAACGCCTGATCATCAGCAGACGTCATATCGTTTTCATCAGCCATCGGTTGTCCTCTGCGGGCAGTAATTCAATTACGCAATTGGGTTGTGGCGCGACGGTCTGTCAACGCCGCTCTATCGGTTCGATAACCTGCAAGGCCAGATTGCCCTTGTGCGAACCGAGCTTGACCTTGAATGACGGCACACCGTTGGCGCGCATGACCAGCGCCTCGGGCAGCTCGACAGGAATCACATCGCCAGGCTGCATGTGCAGGATGTCGCGCAACTGCAACTGACGCTGCGCAACCGTAGTCGTCAGCGGGACCGATACATCCAGCACGTCCTCCTTGAGTGCCTTGATCCAGCGCTCATCCTGATCATCCAGATCAGACTGAAAGCCGGCATCAAGCATCTCGCGGATCGGCTCGATCATCGAATAAGGCATGGTCACGTGCAGGTCGCCGCCACCGCCATCGAGTTCGATATGGAAGGTCGAGATCACGACGGCTTCACTGGGCCCGACGATGTTGGCCATGGCCGGGTTCACTTCCGAGTTGATGTACTCGAAATTGACCTCCATGATTGCCTGCCAGGCCTCCTTGAGGTCGATAAATACCTGATCGAGCACCATACGCACCACACGCAGTTCGGTCGGCGTGAACTCACGCCCCTCGATCTTGGCATGGCGCCCGTCACCGCCAAAGAAGTTGTCCACCAGCTTGAACACCAGCTTGGCGTCAAGAATGAACAAGGCAGTGCCGCGCAGCGGCTTGATCTTGGCCAGGTTGAGGCTGGTGGGCACATACAACGAATGCACGTACTCACCGAACTTCATTACCTGTACGCCACCCACCGCAACATCCGCCGAGCGGCGCAGCAGATTGAACATGCTGATGCGGGTGTAACGGGCGAACCGCTCGTTGATCATTTCCAGGGTCGGCATGCGACCCCGGACGATCCGGTCCTGGCTGGTCAGGTCATAACTTTTGACGCTGCCAGGCTCGACTGCGTTATCGGTCTGGACCATTCCATCGTCCACGCCGTGCAGCAGCGCGTCGATCTCATCCTGGGACAGCAGGTCTTGCACGGCCATGTCCTGGAGTCCTACTGCAATACGAAGTTGGTGAAGAGCAGCTGCTCAATCACAGTCTTGCCCAGCTCTTTTTGAGCGACTTCCTGAATGCTGGCCGTGGCTTTCTGGCGCAACATTTCCTGGCCGATCGGCGATGACAGCGATTCGAACGGGATACCGGCGAACAGCATGACCAGATTATTGCGAATGGTCGGCATATGCACTTTCAGCGCCTCCATGTCTGCCGTATTGCGTGCAAGCATGGTGATGTTGACCTGCATGTAACGCTGGCGTCCGTTGGCATTGAAGTTGACCACGAATGCCGGTGTGAGAGGTTCGAATACCGCAGGTTGCCGAACATTCGCTGCGGCCGCAGCCGCTGCCGGATCAGGCTTGGGCTCGGATTTGTGCATGAGAAACCAGGTCGCGCCTGCCGACAAGCCTACCGCCAGCAACAGGGCAACAACGCCGATAATGATGAGCTTGAGTTTACTTTTCGAGCCGGGCTCTTTAACTGCGTCACTCGCCATGCCAATAATCCGTCAGTATTCAAGGGGTTCGTTGATACGTAACAGAGTTTGAGCAAGTGTTATGCCAGAGTGGCGAGCACAGCAGAGGAAAGCGCGCACTGAGCAATTTCAGGCGCGCTTTTTTGCGGATCAGGCGTAGTAATCGATTTCGCTGCTACCCACAATCCGCTGGGCAGGCTGAGACACTGCAGCAACCGCTGCCGGCGCCACTTCATCCTCAACTTCATCCTGCGCCATAGACCCACGCCCGCCACGCTGCGCGCGACTGGCCTGCTCCTGAGCCTGCTGCTGGGCTTGTTGCTGTGACTGGTCAGAGACATTGACGTCAACCTGACCCAGGCCCTGCTGACTGAACGACTCACGCAGGCGCGCGACCTGGCTCTCCAATGCATCGCGCACGCCCAGATGCGCACTGGCAAAGGTCACCTGGGTCTGTTGATCCGGCGCCATATTGACACGGATGTCCAGACGCCCCAGCTCCGCAGGCTCAAGCTTGATCTCTGCCGACTTGAGATTCTGACTCGACAGGTACATGACCCGATCAACAATACCCTCGGTCCAGCCACTCTGATGCATGGCCAACGGCTGACCCAATGGCGAAGCCACCGGCGCAGTCACCGGCCGCGCCGGCTGGGCGGCCTGACTCAACGCGGCAAGACGTTCGGCAAAGTTATCGACCCGGGTATCACCGGCAGCGCTCTTTACATCCTTAAGCCCATCACCGAGCACCGCAGTAAAAGACTGATCACTGCTCTCGGTAGAACCATCCTGAGCTGCCGGGTCACCATTAAGGCTCGCCAGATTATTGACAACGTTCTGCGCCCGAGCGTCGTCGGCGTTGAGGTCCGGATTCGCCTGAGCCTGCCCGGCCTGATTAGTCGCCACCGGCGCAGCCGCACGACTCTTGCCGCCTGCACTTTCAAGCGCAAACTGCAAGGCATGCAGACCGTCAAGCGGGTCAGCCTCCGGATTGAACGCCTCTTCCACAGCAGCAGAAGTTGCCGCAGGCGCCGCTGCCAGCGGCGACGCTGCGAGCTGGGACTGCTGCAGGCCATCAATGGCCGCATCTGCCGACACCGGAGCGTCAACCGCTACCTCAACCGGAATCTGAATCAGCGTCGGCAGCCCCACCAGTTGCTCGACAGCCTCGGACGGATCGGCACTCTGATCATCAGCATCAGCGGTCTGACCCTTGGCCTGGACTGGCAACGAATTGCCGCTTCCGGCAACCTGATCAGGCTCACTCTTGGCCTTGTCTGCCGTATCCGGCTTGTCTTTGCCGACCGCAGCAGGCTTGTCTTTGGTTGCGACCGCCTTGTCTTTATCGGCAGCGGGCTTGTCCCGAGCAGGCCTGGCCGGTATATCGCGCTCAACGGCAGGCTTGTCGCGAGACTGCTGCGCATAGACATCAGAGAAGCTGGAGGCGTCAGCCTTGCTGGTTTCGGCAGGCTTGAACGAATTACTGACGGCACCGGTCTTGGCCGGAGCCGCTACATTCGCCTGGAGGAACACATCTGGAGCAAGCGGCATCGGGATCTCCACATAAAGCAGCACAATGCTATTGCATTAGCAAAATGCAGGCCAAACTAACAAGGGAGATAGCAAGCAGAGCAATACTCAGGTCTGAGCAACCAGCACTTGTCGCTCGGCATTGAACACTTGGCGAATGGCCTGATACTCGCTGTCGATCAGGCTGACAAGCTCTTCAAGGCCATCGAGCGCCTGACGCCGGGCCTGCTCTTCGAGCTGACGGCACAATTCAGACAAGCGCAGGGCGCCCATATTGCTGCTGCTGCCCTTGAAGCTGTGCGCCGCCAGGCCCAGTTCCGTCAGATCAGGCGATGTACCGCCGGCCAGGTTGCGCGCCGCCTGACGAAGCAATGCCAGGCGCTGCTCGGAGTCGCTCAGGAAGACGTCGATGAGCGTCAGATACTCGTCTTCCATGACCTCTTGCAAGGTATTCAATACCGCGTAGTCAATCTGTACGAACGACACTTGCTCACTCCTTGATCAAGACCCCGAAGGCAAGTATGCCATCGCCCCCCAGACAAATTCCACATGCACCGTACAACCATCGGCGGACCATCGCGCATCCCGGCACAACGAGCGAATCAGGCGCAGCCCGCGACCGTGCAGGCCCGCATCATCCGGCAGCCTGGCCAGCACCGCCTGGACGTCGAACCCTTGGCCACTGTCCTGCATGCAAATCTGCAACCTGCCGCCTTGCGCAGCAGAACAAAGCACCAACTCCAGGCGGATGAACCCGTTTTGCAGCTCAGCCAGACGCTTGGCGCGCGCCTCGTAATACCGGGCAAAACCGGCCGCATCCTGTTTGAGGGTGGAATCCAGCCCGAGAACGCCATGCTCCAACGCATTGCTGTAAAGCTCGGTGAGCACGCTGTAAATCGTGGCCGCCTGCTCACGCAAGCCGCGCTGCTCCAGCAGCAGTTGCAGCACGCCAGGAAGCGGATTACTCGCTTTGAGGGTCGCAGCGCGAAACTCGAAGGCCACCGACCAGTCCACCGGCTCCGCCAGACCACTGTCGGACCAGCCTTGAGTCAATGCAGTGGCCGGCAGCGCCCCATGCCCGGCACTGATTTCCAGCATGCTGACATCGTCACGGGCACGGCCGCCAAAATCGTTGAGCGCCTGGAGAATCTCCTGAATCAGCATCTCGGGCTCGCGATTGGCAGCCAGGACTTCGCACAGGCGTTGCGAGCCAAACAGCTGATCCTGAGCATCCCGGGTGTCGATCACTCCATCAGACAACAGAAAGATCCGGTCCCCGGCCCCCAACGGGTGAACCTCGGTATGCGCCTCGAACGCCTTGGGTGACAACACGCCCAGCGGCAGGTGCCGGGACTGCAACGGGACAAACCCGGCGTTGTCGGCGCGCAGCAGATAACCGTCAGGCAACCCGCCATTCCATAGCTCGACCTGCTGCTGACCGGCATCGATGCACAACAGCGCGGCGCAACAAAACATGTCTACCGGCAGGATACGTTTGAGCTTGCCGTTCATCTCCCGCAGGATTTCCGCCAGCTCGTAGCCTTTGGCGGTCATCCCGTAGAACACCTCGGCCAGCGGCATGGCACCTACTGCTGCCGGCAAACCATGCCCGGTGAAGTCGCCGAGAAACACATGCATGTGCCCGGCCGGTGTATAGGCCGCCAGCATCAGGTCGCCATTGAACAGCGCATAAGGCGACTGCAGATAACGGATACACGATGCGTCAAGACAGCCGGAATGCGCCACCTGGTCAAATACCGCCTTGGCCACCCGTTGTTCGTTGAGTAAATGTTCACGATGACTGGCAATCAGGTCGCGCTGGCGCAGCACAGTATCCTGCAGTTGCCGCAGTCGATTCATGGCATTGATCTTGGCGGCCAGCACCAGAGGATTGAAGGGCTTCGCCAGAAAGTCGTCACCGCCGGCATCCAGGCATCGGGCCAGCGCCTCCCCCTCGGTCAGAGAGGTCAGAAAGATGATTGGCACCAGCGCCTGACCGGCCATCTGCTTGATCTGACGGGCGGCCTCGAAGCCGTCCATGACCGGCATCAGGGCATCCATCAGTACCAACTGCGGCTGGTGATCGCGATACAGCTGCACAGCCTCCTGACCATTGGCAGCGACCAGCGGCTGGTGCCCCTGCCGACTGATCAGGGTCGATAACAGCAGCCTGTCACTGGCACTGTCATCAGCAATCAGCACCCGCAGCTCTTGCCCAACAGGCTGCAAGACTTAACCCAGCGTAAACAGTTTGGAGAAATTGGAGATGGTCAGGATCTTGACCACCTCGCTGCTGCAGTTGATCAGCCGCACCTGCGCATGGTCGCCACCGGCATGGTCGCGCAACAACAGCAGCATGCCCAGCGCCGAGCTGTCCAGATAGTGAGTGCCGCGCAGGTCCACGACATAATCCAGCTCGCCGGAAAAAGCTTCATAAGCGGCACGAAAATCCTGATGGCAGGAGAAGTCGAACCTCCCCTCGATAAACAGCGTGACTTGCCGACCGTCTGGCGAGAGACCGCAAGTGACTGTCATAACCCACTCCTGCGCTGCATCAATGATAAGACACAGACTAGACCATGATCGGCGCTACATCTCGTGACGCGGCAAGCGCTGAGACAGCTCATCGAGCAGTTTCTGCTCACGCTTGTCTTCCAGCGCCCGCGCCTCATCAATGTAGCGCTGCACCAGCTTGCGCAACCCTTCGACCCGCGCATAGGCCTGCTGCCAGACGCCACGCGCCCGATCCAGGTTGGCTTGATGCCAGGCCAAGCTCTTGCGCTGCTGGCCGATCGCAGTTTCAAGCTGATTGAGAAAGCGCTGGTAGTTCATCAGCCACTGACCTGAAACGCCATGGTTGCCCTTGTCGATCCACTGCTGCTGATAGTTGAGGCGAAACTGCTCCAGCTCCTCAAGCTTGCTGTGCGCCAGATTGACCTGCCCCTGGGCGTGCCCCAGGCGCTGCGCCGCGGTTCGCTCTGCCGACTCGGCCATTTCCACAACCGGCGCCAAGCGCGCCGCACGACTCTGTGCCATGGCTCATCAACCGCCCGGTGCCGGACCGAACACCGCCGCCAAAGCACCCTCACTGTCCTGCATGCTGAAGCTTTCGGTCAGGCCCTGGCGCTGAAAGCGCACCAGTGCCGGCTGCAACTGAATCGCCAGGTCGGTTTCCCGGTCACCGCCGGCCACATAAGCACCGACGCTGATCAAGTCACGGGTCTGCTGATAACGGGACCACAACTGCTTGAAGTATTGCGCGCGCATCATATGGTCAGGGCTGACCACCGCCGGCATGACCCGGCTGATGGATGCCTCGATATCGATAGCCGGGTAGTGCCCCTCTTCGGCCAGACGTCGTGACAGCACAATATGCCCGTCCAGCACGCCACGGGCCGAGTCGGCAATCGGGTCCTGCTGATCGTCACCCTCAGACAGCACGGTATAGAACGCGGTAATCGAACCACCACCGGCCTCGGCATTACCGGCACGCTCCACCAGTTTGGGCAAACGGGCAAACACCGATGGCGGGTAGCCCTTGGTCGCAGGCGGCTCGCCAATGGCGAGAGCGATTTCACGCTGGGCCTGGGCAAAACGGGTCAATGAATCCATCAGCAGCAGCACGTTCTTGCCCCGATCGCGGAAGTATTCCGCGATACGGGTGCAATACATCGCCGCCCGCAAACGCATCAGCGGCGCATCATCGGCAGGTGAAGCCACCACCACAGAACGCTTGAGCCCCTCTTCGCCAAGGATGTGCTCGATGAATTCCTTCACCTCCCGACCCCGTTCACCGATCAGCCCGACCACAATGATGTCGGCCTCAGTAAAGCGGGTCATCATGCCGAGCAACACACTCTTGCCCACCCCGGTACCGGCGAACAGCCCCAGCCGCTGACCACGTCCTACCGTCAACAAACCGTTGATGCAGCGAATGCCCACATCCAGCGGCCGACTGATCGGGTCACGCTTGAGCGGGTTGATGGTCGGGCCATCCATCGGCACCCAGTCTTCAGCCTTGACCGGCGGGCGACCGTCGAGCGGGCGACCGGCACCGTCAAGCACTCGACCCAGCATGCTCATGCCCATGGGCAGCCGACCAGTGTCAGCCAGCGGCACGACCCGCGCACCTGGCGCAATACCGACCACACTGCCCACCGGCATCAGGAACACTTTGCCACCGGCAAAACCCATGACTTCGGCATCCACCTGGACCGGATGGTGACTGTCGTCGTTGATGACCACACAGCGGCTGCCCATCGCTGCGCGCAAACCTTCAGCCTCAAGGGTCAGGCCGACCATGCGCAGCAGACGGCCTTCAACCACGGGCTGAGTCGGCAGGTCGATGGCGCTGGCGTAACCGCCCAGGCGCTTGGCGAAACTCAGGCGTTCAAGGCGCATGGCCCGGCTCTTCGTCCGCCGCCAGCGAGTCAGCGCCGACCGGCTGCTCGGGGATATCACTGCTGCGCGGCACTTCAACATCAGGCAGTTCGATGCTCAGATCAGGCGCTGCCGGATGCGCAACCTGTTCATGCATCTGATCGTACAGGCGGGCAATCGCCTGACTGATCCGGGTCTCGACACTGGCATCGATCCGGCTGTGCTCGGTTTCAATGCGGCAGCCACCGGGCATCAGCGCGTCATCTTCAAGAATCTTCCAATTCTCTTCATGACGCTCGCGCAGCAGCTTGACCACGGAAAAGTCCTGCGGATTGACAAAAATGCGCAGATTATTGGCGCCCATCGGCAGCAGTTTCAACGCTTCGCGCAACACATGGGCGATTTGCTGCGAGTCGGTTTGCAGTTCGCGCTGAATGACCTGGCGGGCGATATGCTCGACCAAATGGACCAGCGACTTCTCAATCTGGGTGTCTTGCTCGGCGATAGGGTCGAGCAACTGGCTCATCAACAGTTCAAGGCTGTCGAGCTTGGCCGCCAGAGCCACTTCAGCCTCTTGGCGAACCTTGATCCGGGTACTATGAAAACCTTCTTTTTCGCCGGTAGCGAAGCCTTCGTTCCAGGCCTCCTGGCGAATGCTTTCCAGCTCTTCAAGCGTCAGTGGCTGGACTTCCTCCAGCGGCACCTCTTCCATCTCCAGCGGTTCAGGCTCAGGCTCCGGTTCCGGCTCGGGCTCCACATAGGGGTCAAAGCTGGGCAAGGCCCAGATATCTGCGTCACGAACATCCTTGGCGCGAATCAGATCACTGGGTGACGAATCTTTTACAGAGCTGGACATGGCTTAGATCATTTCCTCGCCACCCTTGCCACCCAGCACAATCTCGCCAGCTTCGGCCATTCGGCGGGCGATGGTGAGGATTTCCTTCTGCGCGGTCTCCACATCGCTGACCCGCACCGGCCCTTTGGCCTCCAGATCGTCGCGCAGCAGCTCGGCAGCACGCTTGGACATGTTCTTGAAGACCTTCTCCTTGATTGCCTCGTCGGCACCCTTGAGCGCCAGCACCAGCACATCGGAAGACACTTCGCGAAGCAGTGCCTGAATGCCGCGGTCGTCGACGTCGGCCAGGTTGTTGAAGACAAACATAAGGTCTTCGATCTGCGTCGACAGGTCTTCGTCGACCTCGCGGATCGAATCCATGAGCGCGCCTTCGATGGAGCTGTCGAGGAAGTTCATGATGTCCGCAGCACGCTTGATACCGCCCAGCGTGGTCCGCGAGGTATTGGCATTGCCGGAGAACTGCTTCTCGAGAATCTGGTTGAGCTCTTTGAGTGCCGCCGGCTGCACCGTGTTGAGCGACGACACCCGCAGGATGATATCCAGACGCACTTTATGATCGAAGTGGCCAAGCACCTCACCCGCCTGGTCAGCGTCCAGATACGCCACCACGATGGCCTGAATCTGCGGGTGCTCGTAACGAATGACGTCGGCCACCGCACGCGGCTCCATCCACTTGAGGCTGTCCAGACCGCTGGTGTTGCCACCGAGCAGGATGCGGTCGATCAGGCCGTTGGCCTTGTCTTCGCCCAGCGCCTGGGTCAGCATCTTGCGAATGTAGCCATCGGAGCCAACGCCGAGACTGGTCTGATCGCCGACCGTGTCGACGAACTCGCTCATCACCTCTTCGACCTGCTCGCGGTGCACATTGCGCATTTGCGCCATGGCCACGCCGACTTTCTGCACTTCTTTGGGCCCCATATGCCGCAACACCTGGGCGGCATCGGTTTCGCCCAGCGACAGCAACAGAACTGCGGCCTTTTCGACCTGGGTCAACTTGACAGCCACGGCGCGGTCATTCATCAGCGTTAATCCACTCTTTTACGACCTGAGCCACACGACCCGGGTCTTCGGCCACCAAGCCCTTGATTGCATTCAACTGCGCGTCATAGCCCTCGGTCGGGCTAGGCAGCAGGATGCTCTGCGGACCACCCAGGCTGACCCGGTCGTTCGACAGTTCGCCATCCAGACCGCCCATGCCACCGAGTTCGGCATCGCCACCAAAGCCGCCCAACTCCTTGCTCTTGGGGTTGGTGATGTTGCTCAGTACCGGGCGCAGCACACCAAACACCAGGATCAGGATGAAAATCACCCCGGCAGCCTGCTTGATAATGTCCCAGAACCACGGCTGGGTGTAGAACGGAATATCCGGCAGTACTTCGCCGCGCTCACTGGAGAACGGTACGTTGATGACACTGACGCTGTCGCCGCGGCTGGCGTCGTAGCCCACTGCGTCCTGCACCAGACGGGTAAAGCGGGCCAGATCGGCAGCGCTCCAGGGCGCCCGAGTGACTTCACCGTTGGCCGGGTTGGTCTTGACCATGTCATCGACCACCACCGCGACCGACAACCGGGTAACCCGACCGGCCTGCTGCTTGGTGTGGCTGATGGAGCGGTCGAGCTCGAAGTTCTTGGTCGACTGTGAACGCTTGTCGGTCGGGAACGGCGCCAGCGCCGGCTGACCGGTGGCGGGGTCCATGACCTGCTGACCATTGGCATCAAGCAGCGGCTGACCCGCCGCAATCGCAGGCGCGGCACCGCCGGCACCGGCTGCCGCATTTTGCGGTGCCGTGGCAGGACCTGGCGGCTGGTTGCTCAGCGCACCAGGCACACCTTGCGGGCCAGTGCTGCTGGAGCGCTGCTCATTGACCGACTGCTCGCTGCGCAGGGCCGGCTGGTCCGGATTGAAGCTTTCCGAGGTAGACTCCACCGCACTGAAATCAACCATGGCCGAGACCTCGGCCTTGTAGCGATCACTGCCCAGCACCGGCTGCAGGATATTCTGCACCCGCTGGGTCAGCATGCTCTCCATGCGCCGGGTGTAGTCGAACTGCTTGCCGGCCATGGTCAGCTCAGAGTTCTCGGCCTGATCGGACAACAGGTTGCCTTTCTGGTCGACCACCGTCACCTGTGATTTGGACAGCTCAGGGACGCTGGTGGCGACCAGATTGACGATCGCGGCGACCTGACCGGCTTCCAGCGCACGGCCCGGATACAGTTCGACCAATACCGAAGCGGTCGGCTTGCGGTCGTCACGGACAAACACCGAGCTTTTCGGAATTGCCAGGTGAACACGGGCCGCCTTGACGTTGTTCAGCGAGGAAATGGTTCGCGCCAGCTCACCCTCTAGACCACGCCGATAGCGGGTCGCTTCCATGAACTGGCTGGTACCCAGCCCCTGATCCTTATCAAGAATCTCAAAGCCGATATTGGCATCGGTCTGGCTGACGCCGGCCTGGGCCAGCTGAATACGGGCACGTTGCAGATCATCGGCCTTGACCAGCAGAGCACCGGAATTGGGCTCGACGGTGTAAGGAATATTGGCCGCCCCCAGGGTGTCCATCACCTGCTTGCTGTCAAGACCCGCCAGGCTGCCATACAGCGGCCGGTAGTCGGGTTGCTGAGACCAGAGCACAACGGCAAAACCGATGGCCACGCTGGCTGCCAGACCGACCATGAGGCCGACCTGACGAAGCATGGTCATTTCGGAAAGATTTTCCAGAAAAGCAAAGCCGAACAGCGGCTTCTTGTCCGGGTTACCCGCCCGCGCTGGGACAGAATCAGATGCTGCTTCGGCCATGACTCAGTACGTCCCTTAAACCGGCATCTGCATGATGTCTTGGTAGGCCTGCACCAGCTTGTTGCGCACCTGGGTCAAGGCCTGGAAGGACACGCTGGCCTTCTGCGAGGAAATCATCACATCCGTCAGGTCCACGCCGCTTTTGCCCATTTCGAACGCATTGGACAACTGACTGGAGGCTGCCTGGGTATCGGCCACCTTGTTGATCGCCTGCCCCAGCAGGTCGGCAAAGTTACTGCCAGCGACCTCAGGCACATTGCCGACCGGCTTGGACGCCGCCATGGCATCCATCTGCATGGCCCGCATATCCAACATCAAGCGATTAAATTCAACACCTTGGCTCATGGACATTATCTCTCGTGAGGCCCGCATTTTTTTGACACTGCAACAGCGATACTCAAGTCGTAGCAACAAGAGTGCCAGCTAATATGCAGGCAAATAGCCACCTAGAAGCTTTATTGCATCAAAACAGTGTTCGGAATGAGCGACACCGCCCAATGCCGTGCATAGTGCCACGGCGATATTGCACTGTATCGACAATTTGACCTGGATCACATAAACATCAAACAAAACCGATAAAAAACCATTCTCACGAAGCGTACAGATAAGCCTCGACATCCATCCCCGCGTCACGCATCTGCGCCAGCTTGTAACGCAAGGTACGCGGGCTGATACCCAGCCGCTCGGCAGCCTCTTTGCGCCGCCCACGCTCACTGCGCAATGTGTCGATGATCAACTGGAACTCACGACGGCGCAGGTCTTCACCCAGCGCACCGACCGCCTCGGCGCCCGCTGACAAATCAGCGCCCACCACCGGCACGGCGCCAGCAGGTGCAGGCGGCTCGGCAGCGAAGGTCACTGGCCCGGCCAGGCAGAAATCGCGTGCCTGAATCAGCCCGCCCTGCTGCAGAATCAGTGCGCGCTGCAGTGCGTTGTCCAGCTCACGCACATTGCCTGGCCAGGCGTATGCCACCAGACAAGCGCGTGCCTCCTCAGAGAGCCGCACCGGCGCGTGCTTCATTTTTTTGACATGCTTGCTCAGCAAGCGCTCGGCCAACGGCAGAATATCGGCAGTTCGCTGACGCAACGGTTGCCAGGCCAGCGGGAACACCGACAGCCGATAGAACAGGTCTTCGCGAAACCGCCCGGCCGCCACTTCACCGGCCAGATCACGGTTGGTCGTCGCCAACACCCGAATATCCAGGCTGATCGGCTTACGCGCCCCGACCCGTTCAACTTCGCGCTCCTGCAATACCCGTAGCAGCTTGGCTTGCAGCCCCATAGGCATTTCGGAAATTTCATCGAGCAAAATGGTGCCGCCTTCGGCCAGCTCGAACTTGCCCGCCTGGGCCGCGATGGCCCCAGTGAACGAACCCTTTTCGTGCCCGAACAGTGTGGCTTCGAGCATATTGTCCGGAATGGCCGCACAGTTGATGGCAATGAAGGGTTTCGCAGCGCGCGGTGACTGCAAATGAATGAAGCGCGCCAGCACCTCTTTACCGGTGCCTGACTCGCCCGAGATCAGCACCGTAGAGTCACTTCTCGCCACCCTGGCAGCCAGTTCCAGCAGTTGCTGACTGGCAGGCTCGATGGCCACCGGACCGTCATGCTCGGCAGGACCAATACTGCCCAGCGCATGCTTTGCCACCAGTGCCAGCAACGCCCCCGGCTCAAAGGGCTTGACCAGATAATCCACTGCGCCCTGACGCATGGCGTCCACAGCACGCTCCACAGCGCCATGGGCGGTCATCAACAGCACCGGCAGGTGCGGATGCCGCTCGCGCAACGCGGCGAGCAACTGGTGGCCATCCATACCCGGCATGTTCACATCACTGACCACCAGGCTAAATACATCCTGCGCAACCGCTCTGAGCGCATCTTCAGCACTGGCTACCGCACGGTATTGATGACCTGCCAGTTCCAGCGTGTCGGCCAGCGCCTCGCGCAGCGCACGATCATCCTCGACCAGCAATACCTTGCCCGCCATCAAACTTCTCCCTGAGCGCCGCCGGGAATCAGCGGCAGACTAACAATGGCGCACGTACCGCGCCCGACTCTGGAGCGATAATCAACGCGGCCCTGATGAGCCCGTGCCACAGCAAAAACCACCGCCAGGCCCAGACCGGTGCCGGTGGTCTTGGTGGTGTAGAACGGCTCGCCAATCCGCGCCAGCGCCGCCGCATCCATACCCGCACCACGATCACTGATGCACAAGCGCAGCATGTCACCCCTACGGTAGAGGTGGATCTTCAACTGCGCGGTGCTGCCACTGGCCTGCACCGCGTTCTCGATCAGATTAAGCAAGGCACCGACCAGTGTGTCGCGATTGCACAGCAACTCACCCGGCACCGGATCGCACTGCCAGCGCACCGCAACCTCACTCACATGGGTCTGCGCCGCCGCCTGCAAGGCCTGGAACAGCGCGGCAGGCGGCAGGCGATCATTCAGCGGCAACTCACCGCGAGCGAACACCAACATGTCCCGCACCTGGTGCTCCAGCTCATGCAACCGCTCCTTGAGACGCCCGGCGAAACGCTGCTGAGTCTCGACCGGCAACGCCTGTTCACTCAGGTGGCTGGCATAGATCATGGCCGCTGACAACGGCGTACGAATCTGATGCGCCAGCGAAGCGACCATGCGCCCCAGCGACGACAAACGCTCATGACGCGCCAACTGGTCCTGCAAGCGCCGGGTCTCTGTCAGGTCGGTAAGCAACACCAGCTGGCCAGGTTCAGCGTCCAGCGAACGGGTGGCAATCGACAAGCGTCGGCCGTCCTTCAGCGAGACCTCATGCCCGTCGTCACTGCGCGGCGCAAAGCAGCGGCTGATCACCTGACGCCACAACTCCCCTTCCAGCGGCTGGCCCAAGAGCTCGACAGCCGCCGGGTTGGCTTCACATACCACCCCACTGCCGTCAATGACGATCACCCCACCTGGCAGCAGATCCAGCAAATTCTGCAAGCGGTTGGCCAGACGCTCTTTTTCCGCCAGCTCCTGCATCCGCTGCACACCGGCTTCGGCCAACTCGCCCTTGAGCTCGTTGACCCGCGATTCGAGCAGCCCGTAGGAGTCAGTCAACTGTGAGGACATTTGATTGAACAGCGCAAAAGCCTGTTCCAGCCCCTGACGGCTCTCCAGCTCCGGCGACAACGCCGACTGAACAGAAAGATCGGTAGAAACGTGCAAGGCCTGAGGCATCGAATTCTCTCTCGCAGGGCGAACCGTCATTAAACGGCTTGTTGAAAAGAGACTTAGCAATCACCGTGCCTAACCCGCTGGAAAACCCTGACAAGACCGGTGCAGCGGCGAAAGCCCCAGGCTTTTCAGGCGCATAAAAAACAAAACCTCCGCATTGGCGGAGGTTTTGGTCAACGCCTGGACAGCCAAGCGTCAATCATCTGCCTGTTCGTCACCATCGCGGCGACTCATGCCATATTTGCGCATTTTCTCGACCAGCGTGGTACGCCGGATCCGCAGCCGCTCGGCAGCACGCGCCACGATACCGTTGGCATCATCCAGCGCCTGCTGGATCAAGCCCTGCTCCAGACCACCCAGGTAGTCTTTCAGATCCAGCCCTTCGGGCGGCAACATGGCAGTGGAAGTGAAGTTCGGCGTGGTGGAATTGATCGCCACCCGCTCTTCCAGATCGCTGCGCAGACTGTCGACCATCTGCTCGTCTTCATCATCGACATAGCGGAATTTCTTCGGCAACTCCGACACCCCGATCACACCATAGGGATGCATGATCGCCATCCGCTCGACCAGGTTGGCCAGCTCACGAACGTTACCCGGCCAGCCATGGCGACACAGCGACATGATCGCCGCCGAGTTAAAGCGGATCGAGCCGCGCTTCTCGTGCTCCATCCGCGAGATCAGCTCATTCATCAGCAGCGGAATATCTTCGACACGCTCGCGCAGTGGCGCCATTTCGATCGGGAACACGTTCAGGCGGTAGTACAGGTCCTCGCGGAACGCGCCGGTCTCGATCATGCTCTCAAGATTCTTGTGCGTCGCCGCAATAATGCGCACGTCGATACTTTGAGTCTTGTTGCTGCCGACCCGCTCGAAGGTGCGCTCCTGAAGCACGCGCAGCAGCTTGACCTGCATCGGCAACGGCATATCGCCAATTTCATCGAGGAACAGCGTACCGCCATTGGCGAGCTCGAAGCGCCCGGCACGGCTGGTGATCGCGCCGGTGAACGCACCCTTCTCATGACCGAACAACTCGCTCTCAAGCAATTCGGCAGGAATCGCCCCGCAATTGACCGGCACGAAAGGCGCGTCACGGCGCTTGGAATGGTAATGCAGGTTGCGTGCGACCACTTCCTTGCCGGTGCCGGACTCACCCAGGATCAACACACTGGCGTCGGTATCGGCGACCTGCTGCATCATCTGCCGGACATGCTGAATCGCGCGGCTGGTGCCCACCAGGCTGCGAAACAGGTTCGGCTCACGATGACGGCCACGCTCACGGGCCTGGTCGTACATCTCACGATAGACCTGCGCACGGTGCAAGGCGTCCAGCAGCTTGCTGTAGCTAGGCGGCATTTCCAGAGTCGACAGCACCCGGCGGCGCAGGTCTTCTGGCAGCTCTACAGGGGCATGCTCACCAAAAAGCAACACGGGAAGGAACTCATCCCATGCAGCGATGGTCTTAAGAAGTCCCTGCAAGCTCCCAGCAGCGCTGACACTGCCAATAAGTACGCAAAGTACTTCCCGGGTAGAGCCAAGAGAGCCAACCACCTGCTGCCAGTCCTGACTGGAACAGGAAATGTTCTCTTCGCCGAGAAAATTGAGAATGACCGCCAGATCACGGCGGCGCTGGCTATCGTCATCGATCAGCAGGATTTTGATTTCACGCCACATGCAATAGCAACTTCCCTAGTCAACTCTTTAACCTGCCCGCAGGCAAGCCGCTTGGCATCTCAGCCACTTCTTAATACTGATCTGACGCCAGAAAACGAAAAACATCACTAGTTAAGTCAAAAAAACGGACACAGTCAAATTTATGGCGTGTTTTGTGTCCGACAATCCAACTCAGCCAAACAAATGGTATACCTTCGTAGCGTTTTTGGCTCGCTGAATCTCTGACATCTCATCGACGATTGCCTGACGCTCGCCGACCGCGACGTCAATCAACTGCCGGTAGACCCCGAGTAACTCCTCAAGTTTGCCGCGCAACTTCTCATCATCGGGCGCTGCGTGCTCTACCACCGTCTCGACACACTCACGACAAGCCAGATCGAGTTGGGTAATCGCCTCCCAGTTACGCACAGCCAGAGCCTCAAGCAGCGCTTCCTGGGTTTCTTCGATACGTTGCAATGCAGCACTCATGGGAATAACTCCTGAAAGCAGATCAGTTGATCGTGCCGATGGCGTCCCAGCCTTCTTTTACAGTGATCAGCAGACCTGCTACCTCATCAAGCATTTTCTGGTCATTCTTGATGTTAGCCTCGGCCAGACGCTTCATCATGTAGTGATAAAGGTTGTCCTGATTGCGCAATGCATCAGTGGCGTAATTATCCAGATCCAGCCCCTCACGCAGCCCGCCAATGATGGCGATGGCCTTGCCGATCAATACTCCTTTGTTGCCCACATCCTTGCGCGCCATTGCACCCTTGGCCTGGGCAATCCGGTCCAGGCCGCCCTCCATCAGCATTTGTACCAAACGGTGAGGACTGGCTTCGGACGTCTGGGCATGAGAGCCGATTTTCTGGTATTGACGCAACGCTAGCATAGGATTCATGAGAGACCTCGCGGGCAAGACAAACTTTGTATATTCAAGCTATCGACGCGCGCTCGATAAACTTTAGGCCATAAGGCAAAAACCCGGCACACGGCCGGGTATTCGTCAACGCATCACCATCAGGACGCGTTCTTCTGAGCATTCATCGCCTCAAAGATCGAGGTAATACTTTCACCTGTAGCTTTCAACTGGGCAACCACCAGGTCCATGGCGTTGTACTTCTTGGTAAGCGATGCAGTCAGCGTTTCAATCCGGCGATCCAGCGCCTCCTGATCCGCCTCAAGACGAACAGTAATTTTGTCCAGGCTGGTCTTTTTCTGCGCCAGGACACCATTCGCTGCCGTAAAGGGCTTCAACGAGTCTTCGATTCGTGAGATGAAGCCCTTGTTGTTATCGTCACCAGTGAAAAAAGCCTGCATCTGACCGCCCAGCTGCTTGTCGGTGACCGCCTCTTTGAATTTGGTGGTATCAAAAGACAAGGTACCGTCAGCCTGTTGAGTAGCGATACCCAACTGAGAGAGAGAACCCAGGCCACTTGTAGCGGTGGCCGAAGCAATTTCCTTGCGAACAGCCTCAAGGATGCTGCGAGGCGCAGAATCCCCAGTCATTGGCGCGGCGACAAATGTGCCATTAGAAGATGTCGTACCCTTGGTCAGAGTACTGACAAGCTTGACCAAGGTATTAAAAGAATCCACAAAGCTTTGCATCGAGGCTTGCAAGCCCTCGGTATTGCTTGCCACCGTGATTGTCGAAGGCTGGTTTTTGCCAACCAGCTCCAGAGTCAGACCCGAAATAGCATTTGAGACGCTGTTCTTGGAACTGGTCAGCGCCAGACCGTCGACCGTGAACTTCGCATCCCCGGCCACTGCCGTGATCGCCCCGGCACCAGTAGCGCTATCACTCATTTTTTGGGTGCCATCAATGTCCAGCAACGTACCCATGGCACTGTCACCCTTGACACTAATATCGGTACCTGCGCCGGTAGTTGTCGAGGTGAATACTAGCCGCGAACCGCTCGCGTCATTCACAATGTTGGCGCTGATGCCTTTGCCCTGCATCGTGGTATTGATCTGGTTACGCACCTCCTCTAACGAGGTCGTTGCTGTGATATTGACCTTGGTATCAATGCCATTTTGACTGATGGTCAGTTCACCACTCGGAATAGCACTCGCCTGCGCCGGAGTCAGCGCAGCAGTGGTCACCTTGGACGCAGTTGCAAGCTCCTGGACCACAATGGAGTAAGTCCCGGCAACAGCACTGCTTCCGGCTGTAGCCTTGACACCCTTCTCATCGGAGGAGGTTGCAGCGAAGCCATTGAATGCCGGCGCAGTCGTGCTGCCGAGCGTTTTCAACGTCGAGGTGAAGGCTGCCAGAGCGCCTTGCAACTGACCGACCGCAGTCAACGAAGCCGTGTTTTTGGTGCTTTGGGTGGTGATCTGCTTCTGTTTGGCCGCCTTTTCAGCATCAGCCAACGCGGTCACCATTTCGGTGATCTTCAGCCCGGAACCGATACCCGTTGAGGTTATAGGGGATGCCATATCAATCTCCTTTCAGAAGGTTACAAGGTCTCTGACCCAGCGCAAGCCCAGAAACCCACCCGTACTGTTGCCGTATCAGGCCTCAGCCTTGAACAAAGTGCTATTGGCATCGTTCAGGCTTTCAGCCAGTTTCAACACTTCCTCATTGGGGATTTGTCGAACCACCAAACCGGTGTCACTGGCAATTACTTTGACCACTACCCTGCCAGAATCCTCATCAACCGAGAACTCCAGATTTCTCTGGATCGACTGAAGAAACTGCTGGATCTGAGCAGCAGCGGCCTTGACCTTTTCATCATCGTGCTGCGAGCCTTTACTCTCTTGTGACGAAGCCTCAGCCTCGACAACCGGAGGTTTCACAGCCACCTTATCCAACACGACAGTCTCGCTCGCCGGTTTAGCGGCCGGATAAGACAAATTCAACCTGACGCCCATATCCATTGTCTATTACCTCAGAAAGTAAAAAAGCGAGGAAGTACGTGACCGCACCCCTCGCTTATGCTCACCCCAGAATTACTGGAGCAGTTTCAGTACAGCGGAAGGCAACTGGTTGGCCTGGGCCAGAACCGAAGTCGACGCTTGCTGCAGAGTCTGCTGCTTGGTCAGCTGGGCAGTTTCAGAAGCGAAGTCAGTATCTTGTACGCGCCCCAGAGCAGCAGTAGCGTTTTCGTTGATGTTCTGCAGGTTGGAAATGGTGCTGGTCAAGCGGTTTTGCGCAGCACCGAGGTCAGCACGAGCGGCGTTGATGGTGTTCAGAGCGCTGTCGATAGCCGAGATAGCAGCGTTGAAGCTCGCCTCAGCGGTGGTGCTGTCAGAACCGGTGATCGCAACGGCAGCCGAGTTGACACCCAGAGTCGAAGCAGCGAACGAGCTGCTCAGGGTCAGAGTGATCTGGTTGCTGGCGCCCGAGTTGGAACCGACCTGGAAGGTCATGGTCGCAGCGCTACCGTCCAACAGGTTCTTGCCGTTGAGGTTGGTACTTTCAGCGATACGAGTCAGCTCGTCGGACATGGCCGCGAACTCTTTGTTCAGAGCTTCACGATCGGTAGTGCCGTTGTTGTCGTTACGCGCCTGGATGGCCAGTTCACGCATACGTTGCAGGATGTTGGTCTGCTCTTGCATCGCGCCTTCAGCGGTCTGGGCGATGGAGATACCGTCGTTGGCGTTTTTGATCGCCATGGTCTGACCACGAATCTGCGAAGTCATACGGGTAGCAATTTGCAGACCGGCGGCGTCGTCTTTGGCGCTGTTGATTTTCAGACCGGAAGACAGACGAGTCATCGAGGTCGACAGCGCGTCGGAAGCCTTGCCCAGGTTCTTCTGCACGTTCAAGGAGGCAACGTTGGTGTTTACTGTTAAAGCCATGATGAATTCCTCGTGGGTTGATTGCTGCGTGGCTTCCGGCCCCTGCGAGCGCCGGGTGTGCCTAGAGAACCTTCGTAATAGTTATCGTCGGCATGGCAGGTTGCTTGAGGGCTTTTTTGATTTTTTTTACAAACCACTCTACAAGCCAGTCAAAACAACAAGTTATCGCAGCACTCAACCAGTAAGGATAGCCATTGAATTGCCCCTGGCTCAGGACAAAACGCGATGCAGTTGGCAATCGATGCAAAACACTGAATTCAAATGCACAACGCCCGATCAACGAGTGTCGGGCGCAAAGAGGGCAAGATTACGTATCAGGCGCGATAGATGATCGCCGACCCCCAGGACAACCCCACACCGAAACCGCTCAGGGCAACACGCTGCCAGGTTGACCCCAGCACGTGCTTTTCAATCAGCAGCGGAATACTGGATGAAACAGTGTTGCCGGTCTCGACCATGTCCTTGACGAACTTTTCAGGCTGCTCCTCGAAACGTCGCGCCACGGCATCGACAATCGCCGCGCTGCCTTGGTGAATGCAAAAGGCATCGATATCCTCAGGCTTGAGGCCCGACTCATCTAGCAGCTCATGCAAGTGCGCGGGCACCTTGAGCAGCGCGAAGTTGAATACCTGACGGCCATTCATATAAAACACGCCGTTACTGACCTTAAGGTGCGGCGCGCCGGAGCCATCGGTGCCAAAACGGGCCTTACCCAATTGCCAGGGCGCATCTTCGCCCATCCAGGTAGCGGTGGCTGCATCGCCAAACAGCATTGTTGTGTTTCGATCATCAGGGTCGACGATCTTGGAATAAGGATCGGCAGTGACCAGTAAGCCATTTTTCAGGCCAGCCGCCTCCATGAAGCCTTTGATCGCATAAATGCCGTACACATATCCCGAACAGCCCAGAGAAATGTCAAAAGCGGCAACGCGGGTCGATAAACCCAGTTTGTCCTGGACGATCGCCGCGGTGTGCGGCAAACCCTCTTCGTCACCGTTCTGGGTGACTACAATCAGCACATCGATGCTTTCACGGGTCAGTTGGGGATTGTTGGCCAACAGGGCGTTGACCGCCTCGACACACAGGTCCGAGGTTTCCTGCGCGGCATCCTTGCGCGGCAAAAAGGTGGAGCCGATCTTGCCCAGAATGAATTCTTCATCCTTGCCGAACCTGGCGCCTTGCGCGTAGTTGTCCACACCCTCGACGGGCACGTAACTCGCTATGCTTTTTATGCCAATCATCGCGGCTTCCCGATAGTAAGCAGTTAACCACGCCTGCGCCGTAGCGACGGGCGTGACTTGAAAATAAAGGACTCGTGGTCGATAGCAGCAAGCAAACACAGCAGCGAACAATACGAGTACCGCCTTGCATGCACGCTCGATACAGTGAAGATGCCCGCTGCCGAGTCTAGGTCACGCCCAATGTCACGATTTGCAACAAAGCCATCTGCCATGCGCGACAAATAAAAAGGCCACGAACACTACTCGTGTTCGCGGCCTTGGTAAAGCATCCGTGTGTCAACCGAGCAACTGATCCCAGTCAACCGCCCCATCCTTGAGCCAGGACTCCCGCTGGGAATGAAGATGGTTCTCATTGCCGAGCGGATCCTGCTGCAGAGGCCCGGACCACTTACTGCGCAATGCGTCGAGCGCTGTTGCGACCGGCACCACCTCACCACTGTGCAGCACCTGAGCCTGAGGGGTCAGGACGGTCAGATAACCCGCCTCTCCCAGTTTCAGACACAGATCGACATCGGCAAAGCCCTGACCGAACGCCACCTCATCGAAACCACCGGCAGCATCAAACAGCTCTTTGCGGACCATCATGCAAGCCCAGGACACCGCGCTACAGTTCTGTTCGACAAGCGCACGATCCATATAGCCTGGTGAATCCTTGCCTTCGCCGACAAACGCTGCCGCCACCCCATTGTCTTGGCCAAGCAGAAGACCTGCCTGAGTTGATACACCCTTGCTGTCGACCAGTTTCGCCCCTACGATCGCGACCTCAGGGCGCTGTGCCTGATTGAGTAGGCTGTCGACCCAGTTGGCGGTCACCACCTGAGCGTCGGGCGCCAGGAACAGCAAGTACTCACCCCGAGCCTGCTGGCTGGCCAGATTGTAAAGCGCGGCGGTATTGACGCCTTGTTCCAGCCGTAGCGTCCTGATTCGCTCACCCTTGGCCTGAAGCTCATCGAGCCACTGATGCAGGCGCGGGTCGCGACTGTGGTTGTCGGCAATCAGAATCTCATGCTGTTGATAACGAGTACGCTGTAATACGCTAATCAGGCAAAGCTGCAAGACTTCGAAATTATCTTCACTACGCAGGATGATCGACACCAGCGGACGTCGGGCATGGCGATAATCGATTTGCCAGTTGCCGGGCCTGGTTGAACTGACCTGGGCTTGGTAGCCACGCACTTCAAGGTGACGAACCAGAGTCTGGCTTTGCTGCTCGTTCTCGACCCGCTCCGGGGCCTTACAGATCAACAGCGGTTCGGCAAGATGGGCCAGCCCACTCATGCCACCGCCCTCAATCAGACGCAAAACCAGATCGAACTCCAGCGCCTCAGCAAACCTGGCGGAGTAACCACCAGCCTCAAGAAACACATCACGACGAATCAGCCAATGCCCGGCCATAAGGTCCGGCACACTCAAGAGCAGATCGAGATTGAAGCCTGGGCGCAACACATCGCGCAACGAGCCATCTTCCTGGCGATGAACCTCATCCATCGCAACCGCACGGCACTCTGGCGCCGCACGCAATTCCAGTGCGGCCCGCAACAGCCCTGTTGCAGTGAACACCTCACCGGCCTTGGCCAACAGCAGCCAATCTGCCGAAGACCCGGCTGCCAATTCATTGAGCTGCTCAACGTGACGTCCGGATTTGACCTTGACGAAATGCACCGTGTCCTTGCGACGGGTGTTAGCCGGCAGGTCTCCGGTCATCAGGACCACGACCTTGAAGGTCTTCAGATTAGACGCCAGCAAGCTGTCAAAGGTTGCCTGCAGAGCATCAGCGTCGTTATCCAGATCAAGCAGCAGAATCTCGATCTGTGGACCGCTTTGCTGCAACAGCCTGTCAGCTTCACCGACCTGCCGCACAGTGGGCCGACGATCATCAAGCCACTTGATCAAGCGCCCACTGTGCATGTTGTCGAACATCGCCTTGCGGTCCACAACAGCCACCGACCTGACTCGCTGCGCCCAGGCCTTGAGGTTTTCAGCCTCGTCAAGTTCTTCAGGAGTACTGCCAGCCTGCAGTGCAGGAATCAGCCTGTCGACCACATCAAGATTGAAGACGCCGAGACTCAAAGCCCGCCACAGACGGGCACGCAACGTTTCCTGAGTGTCGTTGGGGTACTGCTGCATCAGTTCCTGCTGCTGGACCAGCACCCCCTCAAGCTCAAGCATCTGCTGGCGGTTTGCCGGCATCGAATGAATAAGAAACTCGATCTCGGTCAATCTGTCGAAAAAAGCCTTGTTGTAGAACGGCATTTCGACAAACTGGATCAGGTCGAAGTGACGCACAGGTTCGGCGCCGGGTTGCTGCCATTGCGAGCGGAAAATGCGGCTCATCCTTAGCGAGCGGCCATGCAGGAGACAGTCGGCCATGGCTGCAAAGCTGTCCAGCGCAAGCTGCCTGGCAGCGCCTGGCTCAAGCTCACTGATCCCGGTCGGCAAGGATGTCAGGAACGCGGCGAACTCCTCGCGCCCCGCCACCGATTGGGCATCGAGCGGCGCCAGGACGGTCAGGACGTTGGTACTGTGGTCGGAACCACCGTAGTTGATTTCCCTGACAATGTAGGGAATATCCAGAATCCGCGCCTTGGCACTGGCCAACAGATAAAAAGAGTGGCCCACTTCCTGCCATTCGAAACTGACTCCCGCCGGCATCGACCGGTGCCAACTACGCAGTAACTCGGTACGGGTTACGGCATAGAATGGCGGCAGGAACTGCGCCATGAAGTCCATAACCCGCTGCGCAGCGCAATCGGAGCCATAATCTTCCTGAACTTTCATTTCCCGCCGGAAATACAGAACCTCGGCGCCGCGCGCCAGATACATCATCCCGTAGCCATGGCACATGCCATAGTCGGGGTTGGCCTGCAGAAATGCCACACACTGGGCCAACGCATCATGAAGCATGAAATCATCATCAGGTGCAAAGGCCATGAATGGCGTTGTCACCACAGACGAGCCATAGGCCAGCTTTTCCTGAAGACTCCCGTAAGACAGCTGGGGCAGATGGTGATAATCGATAAAGGGATACTGTTCGCTCAGCGCCGAATCACCCTGATCGGACGAGTCCAAAACCAGTAGTCGCCCAGTAAAGCCGCGATAGTACTCAAGGGTGCGCCTGAGAAACGCATTGCGATTGTGGGTGATCAAAACCAGAGTGAACAGCTCCTTCAGGGAGCCTGGATTATCCAAAACATGCGACTGCATTTGTGTTTTCCCTGAACCCGGCGCGCGGCCTGGTGAAAGATTCGGCATCGGTTACTTGACGCGCAGCAGATAACCATCCGGCGCAACCGAAATCAGCAGTTTATTGTTCAACCGCTGATCGATCTGGAAATCGGTATTTTCCTTCAGATACTCCCAGACCGCCGTTTTTGGATTGTCACCCGGCCCCCATGGACGATCAGGGAATGCCTCAGCCGGCATATCCTCGACCACGGTGTCCATAACTACACAGTAGCTACCCACGCTGACCAGTGGCGCATACAGGCGCAGCTCTTCAAGCACATGCTCGTGGGTGTGGTTTGAATCCAGCACCAGAATCACCTTCTTGCCGATCGCCTGGGCACGAACCTGTTCAGCAATGCCGGCATCAATGCTGGAGCCTTCGATCATGGCGATACGCTTGAACATCGGGTGGCTTTCGATGGCCTCACGGTTATGAGGGCGGATATCCACATCGATACCCAGCACCTCGCCATGACCGAGCAGTTCGAGCATCGACGCGTAGTAGATCAGCGAACCACCATGGGCAATGCCACATTCAATGATCAAATCCGGACGAACGTCCCAGATGATCTCCTGCATGGCCACCATGTCTTGGGGCAACTGGATGATGGGACGGCCCATCCAGGAAAAGTGATAGCTGTACTTGTGTTGCGCCGACTCATTGAAAAAATCGGTCGCCAGTGCCCGCAGTTTCTGGTTTTCACCCTGAGCCTGGATATCAGCCTCATTCTGCGCTGCGAACTCTTGAGCCTGGATACTGGTCATGTTCAACCTCGAAGGAAAATTACTGGAATGTGGCATCATCGACGGCGTGATACACATAGCGCTCATCGGTCATGTGCCTGATTTCATCCAGATAGTTGGAATTCATCACAAACAAATGTGCTCCGGCCGGCAACGCCTGCATGGCTTCTTCAGGTGAGGAAACACGCAAGCCACTCAACGGAAGATAACGTCCCTGCTTGGCCGGGTTGATATCAACGATCTGGTCCACACTGACCCCGGCACGTTGCAGAAACAGCGAATAGATCACGCCCTTGGACGAGGCGCCCCAAATACCCACTGGCTGACCACCGTCAACCTGGGCAATCTGCAAGGCACGGCCGATGCTGTGGCAGAAATTGTCCGGCACCTGAACGGGCTCGGCGGGCGGCAAGCTATCGCGTAGACTTGCCAGATCGGCCACCACATAAAGGTATTGGCCCCCAAACAGATGCCCTGCCTCATCGACAGTGGCGAACATCCGACGGAAATCCTCGATGCGGAAGTAGTTCACATGCTCGTAGAACACATCGAACCAGGCGCGATGTTCGAGAATCCAGTCCAGACACGGGACTTCGATGTAGATACGCCCACCGTCATTGGCTTGCGCGATGGTATGCAGGAAAGCGAGCGGGTCAGGGATATGTTCAAGCACATGGCGCAACACCACTGCATCGGCTGACAGACCGGCGTCCGGCGTGAAAGGCGCCTTTAGCACATGTGGGTTGTCGCCCTCGTATGCCGGATCGATGCCCACGATATCGAAGCCCTTGCCACGCAATTGCTCAAGAAAATAGCCCTTGCCACACCCCACCTCGATCAGCCGCTGGCCGACGAAGTGCTGCTTGACGATATGCTCGACTGCTTCGAGGTGCGCCTTAAAGTGTGCCGAATGCGCCTGCTCGTTCTGATAATCGCTGTCGTAGCTGAGTTTTTGCGGATCGAAGGCAGCGTTGTACACAAGCCCACTGTGCAGATCCTGCACCAGCACGACATCGGCACTGGCATAAGCCTTGGCTGTAGCCTGGTCGGCAAAGGTGCGGTTCTGCAAGACCGGCAAACCGCTGGCCCGATACAACTCATTGTGCATGCTCAGCTCCGAGTAACTGTTGTAGACGGCGCACATCACCCCAGAAAGCCAGCGGCTCATGTACTGAGTAGGGGTAATGGCCAAGATTGATATGGATATCGGCATGACGCCGGGCGACCTGCGCCTCTACCAACGCACGGACAGAAACCGGCCGACCACTGCAGCAGTTGAGTATCCCGTTGAAATCCGCTTTCTGAACGACCGCCGCCATGTGAGCGGCAGCTTGCTCGATGGGCAAATAATCACGCAATTGATCGCCTGCCGACATATCGAAGGACTCAGCACCGGTATCAATGGCCCTTTCCAGACTGGCCAGCAGGCTATTGGGGTTTTGCCCCTCACCATACAAATAGAACAGCCGCACCCACTGCAAAGTAAACGACTGCTCACGCTGCAACGCTTCAAGGAACAGCCGCAGGGTGTGCTTGGCCAGTCCATAAGGATTGACCGGCCGTGCCTCAGTGTTTTCGCTCAGTTCGCCGTTCTGCAAGCCATATTCAAAACAGGTACCGGTGACCATGATTTGAGTGATACCGGCCTGCACCGCCGACTTGATGAAGGTGTAGTCGGCGAACAGGTTGCGCTCAAAATGAAACAGCCCCTGATACGCCGGCAGCCCTGGCCAAGCCAGATGCGCCAGCACATCGACACCTTGGGCAAGCGCGACAACATCCAGGTCCAATGCGTGAACATCCGCCGCGACGAACTCGACCCTGTCGAACCAAGGCATGCGCAGGGCCTTGTGCTGATCGCGTGCCACGGCACGTACCTGACAACCGCCATCAAGCAACGCCTGAACCAGATGCCGGCCAACAAACCCGGTGGCACCGGTAACCAATACCCTCTGACCACTCATAGCAAGGTCAGCTCCGGCACCGCGATGACGAACCGGCCACCCCATTCATGCACCTGCGGATACTGCCGACGCACCTCATCGAGCAGGTTCCACGGCAAGACAAGCACGTAATCGGGCCGCTCAGCCAGCAACTGCTCAGGCGCTATCACAGGAATGCGACTGCCTGGCAGGAACTTACCCTGTTTGTGCGGGCTGGCATCTGCCACACTGGCCAGCAGGTCGGTCTTGATGCCAGCGTAGTTGAGTAGCGTATTGCCCTTGGCCGCAGCGCCATAGCCGACTACGCGCTTGCCCTCAGCCTTGGCTTGCAACAAAAAGCTCAACAACTGATGCTTGATACGCTCGGCAGCCGGCGCCAAGGTTGCGTAATACGCCCTGGTAGTGACCCCTACGGCCTGCTCTTGAGCCAGAACCCACTCAACTGATGGCTCAATCGCGCGCGGCGGCCCATCGCTACGCTGCACAAACACTCGCAATGAGCCTCCATGGGTAGGCAATTGCTGAACATCGAAAATGCGCAGGCGATTGCGCCGACACAAAATCTGCACGGCGGTAAGTGACAAGTAGGAATAATGCTCGTGGTACAAGGTGTCGAACTGCGCACCAGCCATCAGCGTCAACAGGTGCGGAAACTCGAACGTTGCCACGCCATGCGGCTTTAGCAACGTGGCAAAGCCACTAAGAAAGTCGTTGATGTCCGGCACGTGGGCCAGCACATTGTTGGCCGCCATCAGATCGGCAGACCAGCCTTCGGCAACCAGAGACTGCGCGGTCTGCTGGCCGAAAAACAACTCGCGAATATCCAGCCCCTTGGCGCGAGCGGCCTGGGCCGTGCTATGGGTAGGCTCGACACCGAGGCAAGCGATGCCGCGCGCAGCGACATACTGCAACAGGTAACCGTCATTGGCCGCCACTTCAACTACCCGACTGTCAGTGCTCAGGCCAAAACGCTCGACCATCTCATGCACATAGCGCTCGGCGTGCGCCAGCCAAGTACTGGAGAACGAACTGAAGTAAGCATAGTCGGCGTCGAACAGGCTGTCTGCTTGGGTGTAATCCTCGGTCTGCACCAACCAGCACTGCTCACAGACCTGAACTTTCAACGGCACCCACTGCTCAGCGTGTTCCAGTTGTCTAGCCAAAAGGTAAGCATTGGAGGGTGGTGACGTTCCCAAGTCGATCAGCGGCAGACTCAGAGGGGCGCCGCAACCTCGGCAGTTCATAAGCGAACTCCAGTAAAAGAAGCATCCAGCAGCGGGTGTGAACTGTCGCGCACCGACAGATTTCTGACAGGTAGCGGCCAGTTGATCGCCAACCGCGGATCGTGCACCGACAAACCACCCTCGGCTTCAGGACTATAGTCAGCACTGTGCAGATACAGCAGTTCGACGTCGTCACTCAGGGCCTGAAATCCGTGGGCAAACCCTGCCGGGATCAGCAACCCGCAGCCATCACCGACGCGCAGGTGTTGTGCGTGCCAATGTAGATAGGTTGCCGAGTCCGGACGCAGATCAACTGCTACGTCCCAGACTTCGCCGCGCAGACAACTGATTAGTTTGGCTTCGGGCTGTTGCCCGTCCTGGTAATGCAGACCGCGAACACTGCCCGCCTCACGGGTGCAAGAGTGATTTATCTGGCGGATGTGAAAGGGATAACCGAACGTAGCCAGACCGCCTTCACAAAATAGCCGGGAGAAATGCCCGCGAGCATCTTCATGACGCTTGTGGCGCACCAGTGCCAGCCCGGCCAGCGGTAACGCCTGCAATCCAAACTCGCTCACGGGCACCCCCGAAACAGATTCAATTGCTCAAGGGTCACCTGATGCATATCTGCGCCAGCCTGCCAGGCCAAGTGCCAGTTCAAGGTATGCTCCAGACATTGTGCCAGCGACCAGCGCGGCTGCCAGCCCAGTAACTGACGCGCACGGCTGCTGTCCAGGCGCAATAACCCGGCTTCATGCAAGGTGACGGGCTCGATCTGAATACCGGCAGCTTGCGGCCAACGCGCGGACAACAGCCGAACTACCTCACCAACGCTGCACATGTCGGCTTCACCCGGCCCAAAGTTCCAGGCACCGGAAAAGGCCGTGCCTTGCTCAAAGAGCCCGTGGGCCAGTTGCAGATAACCCGCCAAAGGCTCCAGTGCGTGCTGCCAAGGCCTGACTGCCTGCGGGTACCGTAAGGTTACCGGCTGGCCAGCCGACCAGGACCTGAGTACGTCAGGTATCAGCCGCTCAGCGGCAAAATCGCCACCACCCAGTACATTGCCGGCGCGTGCAGTGGCCATGGCAAAGCCATGCTCTGCGTATTGCTCAGGCGCAAAGAACGAAGCCGCGTAGGACTGCGCCAGTAACTCGCAACAGGCTTTGCTACTGCTGTAAGGATCATGCCCGCCAAGCGCTTCATTTTCCCGGTAAGGCCAAGCCCATTCCTGGTTGGCGTAGACCTTGTCGGTGGTGACCAGCACGCACGCTTTGACACCGCCGACCTGACGGATGGCTTCCAGCAGATGGAGCGTGCCCATGACATTGCTGGAATAAGTCCCCAGCGGATCACGGTAGCCTTCTCGCACCAGCGGCTGGGCAGCCAGATGCAGAACAATTTGCGGTCGGGTTTCGACCACAACATCCAGTAGCGCCGCAAGATCACGCAAGTCGCCGCGCCGGTCGTCGAGCCCCTCGCCGACCCGGGCCAGCTCGAACAGACTTGGCGTGGTCGGTGGATTCAGAGCAAAGCCGGTGACCCAGGCTCCCATACTCTTTAGCCACAGCGCCAGCCAACTACCCTTGAAACCGGTATGGCCGGTCAGCAGAACACGCTTGCCCTGCCAGAAGGCCGCGCTCACCCCCACATTTTCCAAGGGGCCTCCCCGCTCTGCCAGAGTTGCTCCAGATAATTCTTGTCGCGCAGGGTGTCCATCGGATGCCAGAAACCGGTGTGCTGGAAGGCATTGAGCTGCCCCTCGGCAGCCAGTCGGCCCAACGGCTCGGACTCCCAAGGCATCTGGTCACCTTCGATATAACGCAAGACCTTGGGCGACAGCACGAAGAAGCCACCGTTAATCCACGCGCCATCACCTGGCGGCTTCTCGGTAAAACCCAGAACCTGATCACCGGAGCACTCCAGCGCGCCGTATCGCCCCGGCGGCTGAACAGCTGTCACTGTCGCCAGGCGGCCATGAGCCTTGTGAAAGTCGACCAAAGCACGGATATCCAGATCCGAGACGCCATCGCCATAGGTAAAGCAGAAGGCCTCTTCACCTTCCAGATAGCGGCCAGCGCGCTTGAGGCGGCCACCGGTCATGGTCTCCTCTCCCGTATCGACGAGGGTCACGCTCCACGGCTCGCTGTAGTTCTGGTGCACATCCATGCGGTTATTGCGCATGTCGAACGTGACATCGGAGGTGTGCAGGAAGTAATTGGCGAAAAAATCCTTGATCGCATACCCCTTGTAACCCAGGCAAATCACGAAGTCGTGAATGCCGTGGGCAGAGTACTGCTTCATGATGTGCCAAAGAATTGGCTTGCCGCCGATTTCGATCATCGGTTTGGGTTTGAGGTGCGACTCTTCACTGATACGCGTTCCCAGACCACCAGCCAGAATGACTGCCTTCATCGCGTTCCTCTTGAGCATTGGGCCGCCAGAACCCTTCATCCATACCAGGCCATGCCTTCCTGCGTGCAACGAAGAAGGATTCATGACGATAAGCGAAGGGCTTGCAGGAACTGCGCCAATTACAGCAAGGGACGTTCTGACAGAAAGCGATCAGGCAGCACTGGGCACTGCCTGACCGTCAGCGGTGCGGGATCAGTCTGGTAACCAGCCCCACTCCCAATGGCGCAGGTTATCGCCTGATAACATAAAGTTCTGAAACACCGCCTCGCGTAACTGATCGCCCATGCGATAACTGGCTTCAGGATCAGCCAAGTGCATACGGATTGCCTCAATCCATTCCTCGGTGCTGTTGCTCTTGACTCGGGTGCACGGCAGAAAACCTTTGTAGGCCTCCGTGTCGGTACAGACTACCGGGTAACCACAAGCACCATACTCCAGTAACCGCAAGTTGCTCTTGCAGTCATTGAAAATATGAAATTCCAGTGGCGCCAGAGCAAGGTCAAGATTCAGACTTGCGAGTTTGGCAGGGTAGCGCTGAAGATCGACAGGTGGATAAAACTCGCGCACATACGGTTTAAGCTCCTCGGTGCACATACCAAAAAACACCCAGTCAACTTCGTCCGCCAATTGTCGTACCACATCGACAATGACCTCAAGATCCCCGGTATGGCTGGTCCCGCCCCCCCAGCCCACACGCGGACGCGCCGAAGTCTTGCGATGGCTTTTAAGCCCCTGCCACAAATGTGGGGCAAGCATATTTGGCACTACCCGAATATCATCGTGCATGGCTGACAATGCATCCTTGAGTCCCTGAGTTGTCACCACCACCCGATCGCAGGCCTGGATCGACTCGCGCAACCACTGCTCGGTATCAGCCGGTTTGTTTCTGGCATGGGCATTCTTGACAGGCGCCTTGATCACATAATCATCCAGCTCGAATATCCGCAAGGCACGAGAATATTTCTTCAAAGAGGCGATATAGGCGGGAGCATTACCGCCATAGCGGCACTGCAGGACGATCACATCCGGCGCAATCCGCTCAATCTCAGCAAACGATGGGAAATCGAACACTGTACGCCCTACCACCCGCCCAGCAGCCTGCAACTCGGTCAACGGCTGGATAACACGATAGTGTCCCGTCGCCATTTGATTGACCGGCATGATCAACACGGTTGGCAACGATTGCGAGCAAAAAGGACTCCAGCCGGTGTTCAAACCAGGATTGAGAGCAAAGCTGGAAAGACCCTGACTCAGACTCGGGTTATAGGCAGGGTCTCTGGCAATGACATCGATCCAGCGGCAATGAAGATGATCACGTTCCAACTCGCGCTCTTGAATCTGCGCTAATGAACGCTCAGCAGGCAAACGATGCTGGACGATACTCGAATAAGGCGTGCCGACCACCAGATATCCTTGTTTGCCAATGCGCAAGCAAAGGTCAACATCATGCAGACACGAAGCGAAGGCGTCGGCATCAAAGCCATTGACACTATCGAACACCTCTTTTCGCACCATCAGGCAATCGGCACTGATAGCGCTCCAGTTCTGGGTTGCCTGCAAACGCTGCATGTAGCCACGCGCCTTGCTAGACTCCCCCAGGAAAGGCGAGGCGGCTGCGCCACCCAATCCAACGATCAGACCCGCATGTATGATTGCACCCTGCGGATTGAGAATCCTGCCCCCCGTCACCCCGACCTCAGGACGCTGCGCATGGTTTAGTAATTCACTGAGCCATTGCGACTGGGTAAATACCGTGTCGGTACCCAGAAACAGCAGATATTCACCACGACTCTCGTCGGCCGCCAGATTATTGAGCGCAGCTTTACCGACAACGTCCGTGCGCACAACGCGCAACAGATTTGTGTCCAGTTGCCCCATGGCCGCCAGCCAGTCGCCCATCTCCTGATCGTCAGCGTTATCGTCTATCAAGAGAATTTCATAACGACTATAAGCCGTCTGCTCAATTAGCGTCTCGATGCAACGCTGCAAGACCGCCAGCCGACGACCTACAGAAATGACGATACTCACCAGCGGCTGATGTTCACTCAGATAATCGACGCGGCTGATTAACGACAACTCACCCGCCCGAATACGGTGCTCAACGCCAATACGCTCCAGATGCGACCGAAGCAATTGTCGACTTTGTTGCTCCATCCAGGGTGCAGATAACCATTGCGCGAACGTATAAGTACTGGCGAGCTGAATCTCGGCAATATGTCCAATGGTCTGCGGACCATGGACCTCCACCAGCTTCCATAACAGATCCTGAGGTGCGAGCTCTGCATGAAACGGGTCGAAGCCGTCATAATCAAGTATGGCCTGACGAGAAAACGCCAGAGCTCGTCCCACATAGGGGTAACTGCGCATCAGATCGGTATTGAAGTCGGGCTTGAACACCGGCTCACGAGAAACGTCCTCGCTCCATGCGCTTTCATCGCTGTAAATGCATAGCATGCCTGGGCGATGGGCAATACGCTCAGCCAAGACCAGTAGTGCAGATTCAACAAGCTGATCGCCCGGGCGCAGCAGATAAACCCACTCGACCTGATGCATGGAAGTAATGATTTCGTTGAGTTGCGTCACCCAGTCTTCACGCGCCATATGATGCTGGACCGAAAGATCCATCGGCGGACACTTGGGAGCTATTAACGAAACGTTCGCCACGTCATACATCTGCGACTCAAGAGATCCCAGCGTCAGACCCAGACCAACAGAATCACCTTCAAGATCAATAACGACGACTGCAATACGCGGTTTCTGCGGCCATTGAGAAATTGCGCGAGGGAGCTGCGCCAATTCAGCATCAGTAAACCGCCGGGCGGCAAGCCAGTCGGCATAGAACTCATCATAGCTTTCACTCTCACTACCGACACGCAACCCCAGTGAAGTTATGAGATTACTCATCGCACGCAAAAGCGCCAGCTCTTCCCACTTATGCGGCTGGCCAGCCACTACGCGAGCAAGATCCACTGCACGCACCCAGCCTGGGGCAGGCGCATCGTCACCACCGCGCCCCTCCATCATCTGTAATAGCCACTGCAATTCACGCCCTGCGGCTTCGATCATGGATGACTGTTTGCTCAAGCGTCCTGAATGAATCCGCTCAGCACTCAACACAGAGCGCAACATGGCCATTTCGCCACGTCGTAGCAAACAAATGAAGAGTGCAAAGTCCAGCAATGCGCAAAACTCGACACCCTCTTGGGTCAGCGCCTCAAGAATCGCTTGCACATCTGCTGTACGCATCAAAGCAGATGAAAAATTACCCAGGATATTGGTCGGCGAGCTGTGCAACAGCGCCAGCATGTCGCCGCCTTTGAAAATCGTATCGAAGTTATGGATCTGGGAGTTGATAAGCCGCGATGGGAGGGCGTAGTCATTGGCATCAATCAGCACGCGCTGACATAACACAAGATTAACGTCAAGATGTTCACACAACACCTGCGCCTGCAGCCTGATACAGTCCGCGAACATCCGGTCGTCATCGCACAGTACCTTGATGAATTCGCCTTCGGCCTGAGCGACTGCATGTACCAGATTACGAGGGAATCCCAGGCGCTGCTGATTACGCAGATAACGCAGACGCACCCCTTCAGGCACGGTCAACGACTCGACAATTTTGCAGATTTCTTGCGTCGGACAATCGTCGCTGATCACGATTTCCAACGGAGAGTAAGATTGATCAAGGGCGCTTTGCAGAGCCGCGCCGAAGTACAGCGGGTCAAAGGCGGGGATGACGATACTGACGAGCGGTGTCGAATTCACGGTAAGGACTCACAAGCGGCGGGAAGCGTAACCAGTACGCCTCCACTTCGGCCGCTGAAAAAAGACGGCGAATGCCTGAAAAAGTACGACTTACAGCTTGCTGAACAGATTCAAACTGGAAAGCTGTAAAAACACCTGCTGAGAGGCAGCCAGGATGTTTTTCTGCAAAGTCAGCTGAGTGGCTGCCTCCATTTCGTCAGCCTTGGTGAATGACTGCGACTCGACCGTATTATTACCTTTGAGCAAATCATTGGTGACGCCTTGATCAGTCGCCGCGTTCTGCCTTGCTCCAATCGCGGAGCGCGCAGTAGAAGACTGCTCAAGCGCCATATTGATATTGCCCATGGCTGAGTTCAGAGAGGCGTTGAGCTTCTGTAGCCCGACAGCACTGCCATCAGTCGGAGTCGTTAACGCCTTGATTACGTCAGTCAACGTATTGAGTACATTCTTGGTCTGATGCGTACTGCTCTCGACCACAAACTGATCACCATCGTTAGGCGTGCCACTGATGGTAAAGCTGACACCCGCCGCACTGATAGTCGGCCCCGATCCAGTACCCACCGCCACCGGAGGATTATTGTTACTCAAGGGTGCCGCGTAAAGTTCATAACCACCGGGGACGAACTTCAACACTGCGCCACCCGTTGGGAAAGTTGTGTTGAACAATTCTTTCTCTGCAGCTGTAGTACCCACCGCAGCCGTCGTGATGACCGCTGCCGACGTATTACCAGCACTGCGTACCGGGCTGATACTAGGCGGTGTTGAGCTCAGTTCATAAGTGCGCCCCAGCAACACACCTTCAGCAGTAGCGGCATCGACCGACTCGGCAGCAGACAGGTTGATGTTGAGATTCAGATCCACGCCACGGAAAGTGATCAACTGATTTTCCGAATTGGCAAAACTGAATGCGCCAGCAGTTGAAGCATCGCCGGTCACATCATTGCCTGCAGCATCGGTGATCGCATATTGCGGACCACTCACGATACTCAGTGTGTAAGGCTGGCCGGCGATGAAGCTGGAATTATAGGTGGTGGTCGACGACACGATACCGCTGGACATATTGAACTTGTCATCGTTAGGAGTCGCACCAGTCGCCGTAAGCGAAGTACGAGTGGTATTGACCGCCTTGTCAAACGCTTCCCAACCCGTCGTGTTGCTCGGCAGAATCAGTCCATCACCCACCGCCAACCCCACGGAGGTCTGGTTACCGTGATAGCTATAGGTGCCGTCGGAGTTCATTGAGTAAGGCGGCTGCGCCGCATCGGACCCGGAGAACAGATAACGACCATTGGCATCCTGGCTATTCATCAAGCCAAGCAGTTGACTCTGCAGCTGTTTGATCTGTTCAGCCGTAGAGATCCTGTCAGCATCGGTATAGGCACCGTTACCGCCTTTGATAACCAACTCACTGATTGTCTGAAGCGCAGTACCGATACTTTCCAGCGCAGTTTCAGTGTTGGCTGCGTTGTAGTTGATCGTCGTGATATTAGACGCATACTGGTCCAGCATCGAATTCTGTTGAGCCAGCTGTAAAACACGTGCCGCCCCCACCGGATCATCGCTGGCGCTATTGAGCTTTACACCCGTTGTGGTCTGCTCGCCCGCCTGGATGAACTTGGCATAGTTCCGCTGGTAGTTGGCGCTGGACGCGTCGTAGATCTGATTGGTGGAAATGCGCATGGGCTACGACTCCTTAAAGGGCGTTGATCAGAGTACTGAACATGGTCTGAGCCGCCTTGATGATCTGCGACGACGCGGTGTAGTACTGCTGATACTTGATCAGGTTGGCGGCCTCTTCATCCAGTGATACGCCGGATACCGAGTCGCGTGCGGTCTTCGCCTGGGCCAGCACCGCATCGGTCGCAGTCACGTCAAGCTTGCCTTGGCCTGCCTGAGTGCCGACAGTTGAAACCAGGCTACCGTAGGCGCTGGACAGACTTACCCCTACACTGCCACCCGACACACCGACCGTACGTTCAGTCTGCAAACCAACCAGCGCTGTAACATTACGGTTATCAGAAGAACCTGCCGCAGTCAGGTCGACACTAAAGGTGTCATTGGCATTGGGCGTTCCGGACAAAACCATTTCAAACTCGAACGACTTCGAATTCGATGCGCTATCGATATACCCCACGTTGAACTTCAGGGTATTGCTCTGGCCCTGGACGATCGTACCGGTAATGGCATTGCCACTGGCATCATTGACTGCAACACCTTTCGCATCGACCAGCGAATAGCTCTGTACGCCATTGGTCGCTGTTCCCATGACCAGACGCATGGGGGTCGCATCTTTCAAGGCAGTGTGCAGATCATTGAGCCCGGTCGCGTTGTAGATATCGGGTTTGGTATTAAGCACCGGCTGGGTAAAACCACCTGTGCCGCTGTTGCTCACTCCTGCTGCGGCAGTCAGAGGCGCCGCGGCGGCGAAGTCCTGCGGATCACTCATGACAACCGAAATACCTGTGGCCCCATTGCGGGTCGGGGTCACCTTGAAGGTGTCACCGGCCGCCAGGCCATTGCCGCTAAGCGACAGCGAGAAACCATCGAAGCTGGGGGCAGGATTGGCATACAGGTCGCCGGTACCAACGGTTTCGCCATTGGGCAGACGCCGCACGGTGTACAGGGTGGTAGGCGGTGTAGTGGTCAGATCCGAAGAGTCGACCTTGACCTCATAATCAGCGGCCGTCAGCTTACTCGTGTCGGTAATGGTTACATTCAGGTTGCCGGAACCCGAACTGTTGCGGATCGCGCCGATACTGCGCTGAGTGATCGCGTCAGCCGAGTTGATATTGCTGAACAGGTTGGTCCCGAACTCACCCTTTTGGTTAATACCCTGGGAAAGTTGCGTGTTGACCTGATCGGAAAGTACCAGCCCGAGACGACCCAACTCGTTGGCCGCCGGAGCCAGAACATCGGAGCGATAACGAAGCAACCCGCCAATTGTGCCGCCGGTGACAACATCGGTGACATCGGTCGGCGTATTACCGTAATAGACCTGCAGATTGAATTGGCTCGGGTCACTCGGCCCCGGACCGGCCTCCATCCGATAAGAGGTTCCAGCCACGACCAGTGACTGACCAGTACCGGTGTAAACATCGAAGCCGGTATTGTTTTCGACAACCTTGACGCCAATCAGCTCATTGAGCTTGCGAACCGCTTCGTTACGAGAGTCGAGCAAGCTGTTGGGCGACGTGTTACCGGCCGAGGCCTGGGTGATCTGCTTGTTCAGGCTGGCGATCGTACTCGTCAGCTCGTTGACGTTACCCGCCAGGCTCTTGAGCTGGCTGTTGATATTGTCGTTTTGCGAGACCATCTGCGCCGAGATGGAGTTAAAACGTGACGCCAAAGACGAAGCCTGGGCCAGAAAAGCTGCACGCTGCGAAGACTGCGTCGCATTGGCGGCGATGCCCTGCAAATTGGTAAAGAACGACGCCAACTGGGTCGCAATACCGGTATTGCTGTCCGACAGCAGGGTATCGATCTTGTTTGCCTGGGTCGAAAAGGCAGTGGCTTCTGCACTCAATGCTGTGCCGTTCTGCAACTGGGTTTCCAGGTAACCGTTATAGATGCGCCGCACATCAGACACCGTAGTGCCCGTGCCGAGGTAACCAACGCCCACGCCAAGGTTGATCTGCGCCGTTGAGGTCGTCTGGACCTGCTGCCGCGAGTAGCCCGCAGTGTCGACGTTAGCGGTGTTGTTGCCGATAGTGGCAATCGCAGCGCTACTGGCGTTGAGCCCTGAAAGCCCAATATTGATCAGCGACATGGTTCAAGCCTTTATAAAGTCGTGGAAGCGTCGGTTACCGCAGCGTAATTCTGGTAACTCTTCATCTGCTTGGCGATCTGCGAAATCTTGCTGGCGTAGTCCGGGTCGGTGGCGTAGCCAGCTTTCTGCAATTCTTTTACAAACTGTTCCGGGTTATCGGCCGAATTGACCACTTCTTTATAGCGGCTGTTGTTCTGCAACAGGCTCACCAGATCGTGGAAACTGTCAGCGTAGGAGTCGTAGGCACGGAAGTTGGCCGTCTCCTTGACCATCTTGCCGTCACGGAACTCGCTAGTGATCGCCCGCGCCTCGGCGCCTTTCCAGCCGCCGCCCATGGCCTTGATACCGAACAGGTTGTGACTGCTGCTGCCATCGCTCTGGCGCATGATCGATTTGCCCCAACCGGTTTCCAGCGCCGCCTGGGCCACCAGCATGACCGGGTCAACACCGATACGCGCTGCTGCCTCCTTGGCCAGCGGCAACATGGTCGCAACAAACTGGTCGGAGTTGCCAAACGCGCGCTTGGCCGGCGCCAGTGGGGTCTGCACTCTCTTCGCGGAGATGTCCGGGGTATTGGCCAATTCGGGATTGCGCGTCCAGTCGCCGTTGGCACGGGCAATCAGCTCTTTATTCGACCCAGTGCCGGGCACGTTGATGCGGTGATTGGGCTGATCCTGAACCGTGGTCGTGGCCGACGGTACGATACCGGCCAGCAAGCGGTCGGTGAGCTTGCCCGGCAGCGCCAGGCGCCGCGAGTTGAGCATGGCCATGTCGTTACGCGCCTGACCGGACGCATTGGTCGCGGCATCAGTGCCGGCTGCCGAGTGAGAACGATTGGCCCACAACGGTTGCTGATAGATGGAGGTTGCCAGGGCCGGTTTGTTAGCGGCCTTTTCAGCGGCCGCACTGCCCTCGGCAGACTCCGTCGGCGCGGCCGGCGCATGCTGCACACCCTTGTCCTTGGACAACTGGCGCATCAGCACGTCCTGCAAACCAATACCGTTACCACGGGTCGACAGAGTCACTGCCAATTGCTGGTCATACATGTCCTGATACTGGCGGGTAGCGGCAGTATTCATCGGATTGTCCTTGGCCAGCACTTCATTGGCCGAGCGCATGGCTTTGAGCATCTGACTGACGAACAGCGACTCGAACTCGCGGGCCACCTTGCGCAGGTTTTCCGGGCTGTCCTTATCGCTGCCTTTGAGCGAAGCCAGACGATTGACGTCGGTATAGGCACCGGAGTCGACGACGGAGGATCCTGGAGCCTTGGGCATATCCATCATGCGCGTCCTCAGATCACGATCAGGTCGGCCTGCAGCGCGCCGGCCTGTTTCAAAGCTTCGAGAATCGCCATCAAGTCACCTGGCGCGGCACCGACCTGGTTAACGGCGCGGACGATTTCATCCAGCGTGGTGCCAGGGCCGAACTTGAACATCGGTTTCATTTCCTGCTGGGCATTGACCCGCGAGCGCGGCACTACAGCGGTCTGGCCGCCGGATAACGCCCCTGGCTGGCTGACAATCGGGTCTTCAGTGATAGTCACGGTCAAGCTGCCATGGGTCACAGCCGCCGGCGAAACCTTGACGTTCTGACCAATCACGATGGTGCCGGTGCGCGAGTTGATGACCACCTTGGCCGAAGCCTGACCCGGATCGATCTCGATATTTTCCAGAATCGCCAGATAATCGACGCGCTGCCCCGGATCGAGCGGCGCCGTCACCCGCACGGAACCGCCATCCAGCGCCTGAGCCACACCCGGACCAAGCATGTCGTTGATCTTGTCGACAATACGCTTGGCCGTGGTGAAGTCGGAGCGGTTAAGGTTCAGAGTCAGACTATTGCCCTGATTGAAACCGCTTGGCACCGCACGCTCAACGGTTGCGCCGCCGGGGATCCGACCGGCCGACGGAACATTGACGGTGATCCGCGAGCCATCCGCGCCGCCCGCGTCAAAGCCGCCCACCACCAGGTTGCCTTGGGCGATGGCATAGACGTTGCCGTCGATACCTTTCATCGGCGTCATCAACAGGCTGCCGCCGCGCAGGCTTTTGGAGTTACCGATCGACGACACGGTAATGTCCACCGCCTGGCCAGGTTTGGCGAACGGCGGCAGGTCGGCATACACCGCAACCGCCGCCACGTTCTTGAGCTGCACCGTACCGGACCCGGCCGGCACCTTGATGCCGAACTGCGCCAGCATGTTGTTGAAGGTCTGCAAGGTGAACGGCGTCTGGGTGGTCTGGTCACCCGTACCGTTGAGCCCGACTACAAGGCCATAACCGATCAACTGGTTGGTCCGCACCCCGGAAATGCTGGCAATGTCTTTAAGACGTTCGGCCTGGGCCGCGAAAGGCGCGGTGATCAGCAGCGCAGCAACGATCAGTTTTTTCAAGGCAATCATGGCTATCCCGCGATCAGAAAGGGAACAACGGGCTGAGGAAGAAGCGGTCGAACCAGCCTGGCTGGCTGGTATCGGCAAACGCTCCGGTCCCTGAATAGGTGATGCGCGCATCGGCGACACGGGTCGACGAGACGGTGTTATCAGTGGCGATGTCATCGGCGCGGATCAGGCCGGCGATACGCACCAGCTCGTTGCCAGTGTTGAGGGTCATCCACTTCTCGCCACGCACCGCCAGAATCCCGTTAGGCATTACATCAGCCACGGTGACCGTCACCGAACCGGTCAGGCTGTTGCTTTGCGCAGCCTGGCCGGCACCTTTGGTTTCGCGCTGAGAGCCATAGCCGGCATTGAGACTCAGATCGTTGCTACCGATCGGGTTATTGGTGGTCAGACCCGAACCGAACAGCGATGTCAGCCCCACAGTCGTGTTGCTGTCCTTGCTCAGATCAGAGCTGGCCGCCTTGCTCGCCGCCATCCGTTCAGACAGGGTGATAGTGATGATGTCACCGACCCGGAAGGCTTTGCGATCGCCGTAAAGGTTCTGCTCAAAGCCCGCCTGATAGATCGCGCCATTGTTGGCAGCGGCTGACATCGGTGTGCGCGGCAACACCGGAGCGTAATAAGGGTCATTGGGCTTGGCGTCTGGTGCCACGCAGCCGCTCAGTAGCACGGCGGCGCACAACGGCGCGATCAGCACGGGAAAACGCAGAACAGATAAGCGCTTCATGACTCTTGAAACCTCGCGATGTAGCAGGCGCCGCGACGGCGCCTTGGCAGATTGAGCAGATGCATCATGTCTTACAGGTTTTGTACCAGGTTCTGCATCATCTGATCAGCGGTAGAAATCACCTTGGAGTTCATCTCGTAGGCGCGCTGGGTAGTGATCATGTCGACCAGTTCTTCAACGGTGCTGACATTGGAGTTTTCCAGAGTATTTTGCAGCACCGGGCCCAGACCGTTGAGGCCAGGCTGGCCAACGTTCGGCGCACCGCTGGAAGCGGTTTCCAGATACAGGTTGCCGCCAATGGCCTGCAGGCCGGCCGGGTTGATGAACTCGGCAGTCTGAATGTTACCGATCACCTGTGGGGTCGCTGTCGCCCCCGGCAGCGTGATCGATACAGTGCCGTCCTGAGCCACGGTAAACGTCTGGGCACCCTGCGGAACCACCACTGCCGGCTCCAGGGCAAAACCGTTGGAAGTCACGATCTGACCGTTGGCATCCAGGTGGAAGGTACCGTCACGGGTGTAGCCGATAGTGCCGTCGGGCTGCATGATCTGGAAGAAACCGCGGCCGTTGATGGCCATGTCCAGCGGGTTCTCGGTGGTCTGCAGGCTGCCGGCCACGAAGCTCTTCTGAGTGCCGACGATACGCACACCGGTACCGACCTGCAGGCCGGACGGCAGCTCACTGTCCTGAGTGGACTGAGCACCTGGCTGACGCTTGATCTGGTAAAGAAGGTCCTGAAACTCGGCCCGATCACGCTTGAAACCGGTGGTCGAAACGTTGGCCAGGTTGTTGGAAATGGTCGTCAGGTTGGTGTCCTGGGCAGCCAGGCCGGTTTTGGCGACGTACAGAGCAGGAAGCATGGGTTTTCTCCTCAGGCGCCGGGTTACCGGCGCGAGCTGTCAATGGTTAGCCAATCTGCAAGACGCGAGCCATTGCCTGGTCGTCTTCTTCAGCGGTTTTCATCATTTTTACGTGTAATTCGAATTGCCGGGACAACGCCAGGATCGAGGTCATTTCCTCGACCGCATTAACGTTGCTGGCCTGCAGGAACCCCGACTCGACACGCACGTTGGCGTCCATCTCGGCAGGCCGCCCGTCTTTGGTGTGAATCAAGCCGTCAGGGCCTTTTTCCAGGTTGGCCAGGGCTGGATTGACCAGCTTGATGCGGTCAATCTGCGCCATGACCTGCGGGCTTTCTCCCAACGAGCGAATGCTGATGGTGCCGTCGGAACCGATATCGATCTGCTGCTGCGGTGGCACTGCAATCGGGCCACCGTTACCCATCACTGGCAGGCCATTGGCGGCGCGCAACACACCCAGCGCGTCAATGTTCATGCCGGCGCTACGGGTATAGGCTTCGCCACCGTCAGCGGTTTGCACGGCAATCCAGCCGTCACCCTTGACGGCGATATCCAGGTCACCGCCGGTTTCAATCAGGGCGCCACCGGAAAAGTCAGTACCCGGCCGTTCGCTCATGGCATAGGCGCGCGACGGCATGACTTCGCCAAACACCGGCATCGAGCGGGCCTGTTCGAAGTCACGCTGAAAACCGGTGGTCGAAACGTTCGCCAGGTTGTTGGCACGCACCTTCTGCGCCAGAGCATTTTCCGACGCACCGCTCATTGCCACGTAAAGCAACTTGTCCACAGTCTTCCTCCTCCGACAGACGCTTGCCGTCTGTAGCTGTACTGATGCAGGCGAAGCAATTTTTGCACCAACTTGTCATTAGCGATACAAAAGCGCTGATCCCCAGCACTGACGGGCACTTCGCTTGCGGGCTGGCAGGCACTCATTTGCCAAAGCGGCGAAGGACTGCCGCTGGCGGCCAACAACCCGGCACTGACCGCCAAAAAACTGCGCCGCGCAGCTTTGCCAATCGCAGCAAGGTGTTTTATCGTGACAAGACCCCACCCAGAGCATGAAGTGGTGATCACCATGCGAATTAAACCCGGGCTGCGCCTGTTGACCACCAGCCTGCTGGGCTTGACCCTGCTGAGCGCCATCGCCCCAAGCCAGGCCGCACCAGCGCGCTACTACAAATGGCAAGGTGCCGACCGCGTGATCTGCGCCCAGACCAGCCCCGGCTGGGGCTGGACACGCCTGAACGGTTTTTATGTGAAATCAGACTGCTCGATCTGACGCTCAGGTCGACTGGATCAAAGTCTGCAACACCGTGGTCTGCGTTGAGATTGCCTTGGAATTGGCCTGAAACGCCGTCTGCGCCTGAACCAGCTCTATCAGCTGCGCCGACAGCTCAACATTCGAAGCCTCCAGAGACTGAGCGACAATACCTCCGGCTCCCGCACCTCCCGGCACACCAAACATCGCCGCACCCGAAGCCTGGGCTGCACTCCAGCGCGTATCACTGACCGGCAACAAGCCTTGTTCATTGGCGAACCGCGCCAGCATGACCTGACCAATCGCCCGATGCAGCCCGTTGGTGTAAGCCGCACTTAATACACCATCACGCCCGATCCCGATTCCGGCCAGCATCCCAGGCGCGTGACCGTCGGGGCGACTGGCAAGCAATGCGGTGTCAGCGTTGTGCTGGGTCAGGCGATCCACCTGAATCCGCACGCCGTCAGGATGCGCTGCTGCGCCGTTGGCGACCCAGCCACGCCCGGACGCATCACTGAGCCGCGCCGGCAACCAATGCTTGAGCACCAGGGCACCCCGATCCAGATCGAGACCAGCAGCCCCTGTGACACTGGCCAGCGTGCCGTTGGCATTGAACAACAGACTGGCGGTCACTGGCTCAGCACTTTGCGGATCAGCCGGGTTACGACCATTGACCAGAACGTGCATCTTCCAGCTATTGGTGCCGTCCTTGACGAAATACTGCTGCAACTCATGTGGATTACCCAATGAGTCGTGGAGGGTGCTGGAAAAAGTCTTGTTGAACGACCCCAGATCCGCTGGCCGGAACACTGGCACCGGACGCTCCACCAACGGATCGACTTCACTCAGCGCGTGATCAGCCCCATCCATCAAAGGCAGGGCCAATGGGCCTGCCGCCCCCGCGGCACTGGCCAGCCACTGCCCATTAACTTGCCGAGCCGGCTGCCAGCCACTCAAGGAAAACTCTGCATCGGACACCTTCTTGATGTGCTCACTACCACCAGTAAGCACCACCGAGCCATCAGGCCGCTTTTGCAGCGACCACTGCAAGGGTTTGTCAGAGCCGGCGTCCAGTGGATTGCGCCCATCCACGGTGACATACAACGTCCAGCGATCCGCATCAGTCTTGACCAGATACTGCCTGAACTCATGATCCTCTGGCGCCACCGCTGGGACGCCCGGCCGGGTAACCACTCCGCTGGCATCGACCATTTCGACCACTTCAGCAATACCTGCGTCGCGTACGGTTCGGGTCATGACCCGGGTGTAACTGCCCGGCTCGGCCGGATTGAACTCGCGCAATGCGGCCAGCGATGGCATGGCTGAACTCAGATTCACCGCCTGCTCAAGCTCACGGGTTGCCCGTGCCTGCATCACCGAAGTATCGATTTTCAAATCAGTGCGCATGCCGACCAGCACCCGCCCATCGTCATCCACCCCGTACCCCTGCAGACGATTACCGGCACTGTCGACAATAAAGTCCTCAGCATCCTTATGAAAAGCGCCCGCACGGGTATAACCCAACGCACCCCGCTCACTGACCACAAAGAAACCGCTGCCTTGAATACGCATATCCAATGGCGCGCCATCGCTGCTCATCGCATCACCGGCGTTGAAGTTCTGCGCGACATTGGCCAGGCGCACACCATCACCAATGTTATGCACACTGCTGCCCAACTGAGATGAGGAATAAAGCGCTGAAAATTCCGCACGCGAAGATTTGAAGCCTACCGTGCCCACGTTGGCAATATTGTTACCCGCCACTTCCAGCCGCTTGTGAGCCGCACGCAGGCCACTCATGGCCACATTAAATGTCATGAAAACTCCCGGACGCCAGATGGCGCTCTGCTCAATGAGTGATAAAACAGCCAGCTGGACTGCATGCACAATGGCGAGACCAGACTGTAGTTTCGAGTCTTGCATTGATCAGAATCGGAAGTTTCCGGGTATCGAGTGGGAAAGTTCTGGATTAATTAAAATATTGAAGCCGTCCATAAAAGCCAGACGGGCTCATTGAACAACCCTCAGAGAAGCGCATACTCCTCAACAACAGCCTTACAGAAAAACAGCTGCACTTAAACGCAAAAAACCCTGCCGAAGCAGGGTTTTTTGAACAGGCCGATTAGCCAACCATCTGGATAGTCGTTTGCAAGATCGTACTTTGAGTGGAGATTGTCTTGGCGTTGGCCTGATAGTTACTTTGCGCCTTGATCAGGTTGACCAGCTCAGCCGTCAGATCGACGTTCGACTCTTCAAGTGCCTGGCCGGTGATATAACCCAGAGTACCGGTTTCCGGCGGACCGCTGACCGGCACGCCAGAGGCAAAAGTTTCACGCCAGTTGGTGCCACCGGCCGAGGCCAGGCCTTGCACGTTGGCAAAGCTGGTCAGCGACACCTGACCAATAACCTTCGACTGGCCGTTGGTGTAGGTGGCGAACAGATTACCTGTCGAGTCAACGCTCATGGCACTGATCTGGCCAGTAGCGTAGCCGTTCTGGCTCTGGGTAATCAGACCGGAAACCGACGCAGTCTGGCTGATACCGGTCATGTCCAGCTTGATCCCGGTCGCCGAACCCGTGGCGCCGTTTTCAGCCCATACCGGGTTGGCGGCAGTACCGGTCTGGATCAGCGGCTTCCAGTCAGCGACCTGAAAGGTACCATCAGCATTGAGGGTGACCTTGCTACCGCTGACAGGCTGCGGAGCATTTGGATCAGCAGCATCCACATCACCTGTCGTAGTACGCGGCAATGACAGATTACCCGCCGAGTCAAATTTGAAGTCCACTCGGTCCAACTGCGGATCGACCGGAGCGGTCGGGTCAGCTGGCGAAATGTTTTGCCCGTCAACCAAGGTGTACATCGACCACGAGTTTACCCCAGTCTTGACAAAGTAACTCTCCAGCTTATGAGCGTTACCTTGCGAGTCGTAGATAGGCGTATCGTACTTGAGGTTATAACTCTTGGTGTCCGTTGGGTCGAACGTCGTGATGCTCGGTGCAGTGGTCGTGGAGTTCAGGTTGGCCACGTTGGTGATCATACTGGTCGTACTCGGCGCCAGGTTCGAAGAATCGACCCGCAGGTTCGCCAGCGTACCCACTACAACATTACCGTTGCCATCAACGTTGTAACCCTGCAGGTTCATCCCTTCACTATTGATAACATAGCCGTCTTTATCAGTGTGGAATGCGCCGGCACGAGTATAGAGCTTCTCGCCGCTGTTGCTGAGCTGGAAGAAACCATTACCGTTAATGGCCAGATCCAGACTATTACCGGTCCCGGTAGTCAGGTTGCCCTGCTGGAACTGCTGGGACACAGAGTTGACCGTTACCCCACTGCCAGTGTTGACGTTGCCGGAGGTACCACGAATCGACTGAGCATATTGATCGCCAAACTCGACACGCGACCCCTTGAAACCGGTCGTTGCCACGTTGGCAATGTTGTTGCCGGTGACATCGAGATTCTTGTTCGCCGCATAGAGCCCACTAAGGCCGATATTGAATGACATTTACCACTCCTCGCCGCTTGGTCGGCTCTTACAATCCGATTGTCTGTACTTTGGACAACGCGATACTGCTACCGCCCGCCAGGTTAAGGGTCATGTCAGCGCCAGTGGACGACATCTTCACGCTACTGACGGTCGCCGGCAGGTAGGTGGTCAACGCGGTGCCGCTGCCATTGATCGAGGCATTGGCACTAAAGGTATAAGTGCCAGCCGGGAATGCAGTACCGTCATCCTTGAGACCATCCCACGTAAAGCTCTGCGTACCGGCAGACTTCGACCCCATATCAATGGTATCGACCAGATTCTTTTCGGCGTCGTACACACTGATCTTGGTTGAAGTGCTCGATGCTGGCAGAACCACAGAACCGGTCAGCCCCTTGCCCGCCTCCACATAGACACTGCCCGCATCAACCATCACTGAGCGACCGACCAGCGAAGACGCCTGCAGCGCCTGCGAAGACTTGTAGGTGGTAGCAATCGCATCCACCGACGAGGTCAGGTTCTGCATGCTTTCCAGGCTACTGAACTGCGCAAGCTGCGACACGAACTGGGTGTTGTCCTGAGGATCCAGAGGGTTCTGGTTCTTCATCTGGGTCACAAGCAGTTGCAGGAACGCGTCTTTGCCCAGCGCGCTGGTGCCGGTTTTCTGCTCGACCTTGGTGGAGGTCGGATTCTGCAACGAATTGACGAATTTCGCGGATACGTCGTTTTCAACGGCCATGTTTCATCTCTCCGTCACTGACCCAGCGTCAGCACTTTCTGCATCATGGTTTTAGCGGTGTTCATGATCTCGACGTTGGTCTGGAAAGACCGGCTGGCGGAAATCATGTTGGCCATTTCTTCGACGACGTTGACGTTGGGGTAGTAAACGTAGCCATTCTCGTCAGACGAAGGATGATCAGGCTCGTAACGCGCTTCCAGATTGGAGCTGTCCTCGATAATCCCGGCGACTTGCACACCTTGGCCGGCCTGGCCCTGATCCTGGAACAGCGAACCACCAGACACCGACTGCTGACCCTGCAGCACGGTGGCAAACACCGGGTGACGGGCGCGGTAGGTCTGATCCATGCTCGAAGACACGGTTTCGGCGTTGGCGATGTTACTGGCCGTGGTGTTCAGACGCGTGGTCTGGGCACTCATGGCACTACCGGCAATGTTGAACACATTGGTCAGCGACATGGATTACTCTCCGCGAAGGGCCGAGACCAGGCCCTTGAACTTGCTGTTGAGCAGCGTAAAGCTGGCCTGGAAACTCATGGAGTTCTCGGTATAGCTGGCCTGTTCGACCTGAGCATCGACGGTGTTCTGGTCCAGCGAAGGCTGAGTGGCGGTGCGGTACATCAACACGCCCTCCAGATCACTGCCAGCCCCTTGCGCTGCGATATGGCGACCATTGGTGGTATTCATCGCGAACTGGCCCTTGCTGGCCTTCTCGCTCTCGGCAGCCAGCACCGCAGAAAACTCCAGGTCACGCGCCTTGTAGTTAGGGGTATCGGCGTTGGAGATGTTGTTGGCCAATACCTCGGCGCGTTGTGCACGGAAGTTAAGTGCCTTCTCGTGGATACCCAGTGCTTTATCGAAGCTGATGCTCATGTCGGGAAACCTTTACCGGTTGACCTGATGTTCGTAGCTCTGAGAAAGCAAGCTGCGTGCCAGTTCCTCAAAAGCCATATTTACCGGGGGCCGGAGCCCGTCGGCAGAAGCCGCTGCCAGAAAAGCGGCAAGAGTTTTCCTCTCCAGGCGGACCATACGGCAAACAAGGTGCCGTTTTTTTGCCAGTATCGGCAGGTGACAACCGTTCAGCGCGGCGCTTTCGTTAGCAGGAGCCAAAACGACTGCGGGAGCGGCGCCCGGTCCTGTTATGGATGGGCGTCGCTCCCGCAGATGGCTGACTGTATTCGCTGTATTCGCGACTAAAGTCGCTCCTACCGATCCTACCGATCCTACCGCTCCTACTTGGCTTTGTAGATGATCCCCGGGCTGCACTGGACCATTTGATAATGATCCGGCAAACCGTTCAGCGCCTCGGAGGCCCCCAGGAACAGGTAGCCGCCCGGCTTGAGCGTGCCATGAATGCGTAACAGGATGTCCTTCTTCACCTCGGCTGAGAAGTAGATCAGCACGTTGCGACAGAACACGATGTCGAATTTGCCCAGGCTGGCATAGCTGTCGAGCAGATTGAACGGGCGAAACTCCACCCGGTTCTTGATCGGCGCCTTGACCGCCCAGCGTGCCGGCCCCTTGACATCAAAGTAACGCTGCAAGCGGTCTGGCGACAAACCACGACCAATGGCCAGGCTGTCGTACTCACCGCTTTTACAGTTATTGAGCATTGCACCGGACAAATCGGTCGCCACGATCTGCACCCCCGACTTGAGCTGGCCAGGATTGCTACGCTCGAACTCATCAATCGACATCGACAGCGAGAATGGCTCCTGCCCCGAAGAACAGGCCGCCGACCAGATACGCAGACGCTGGCCGGGGCTGGCCTTGATCTGCTCGGGCAGCACCTTGTTTTTCAGAACCTCGAACGGATAGGTATCACGAAACCACAGGGTTTCGTTGGTCGTCATCGCGTCGATCACCTGCTCCCGCAGACCGCTGCGCGGCTGGCTCTGGATCCGCTGCACCAGCTCACTGAGGGATTTGATGCCCTGCTGCTCCAACAGCTTGTTGAGACGGCTGGACACCAGGTATTGCTTGTTCTCCCCCAGCAAGATGCCACAGGCTTTTTCCAGAAAGACCCGGAACTGCTCAAAATCCAAATTACCCGTAGACAAAGGTGCCGCCTCTCAAATCATGTAATCGACCAGGGACACATCCCTAGCTGTGGTCTGCTGCCTTGATCCTGGCAACCACTCGGGCCGCCAGATCGTCAGGCCGGAATTTCGCCAGGAAATCGTCGGCGCCGACCTTCTTGACCATCGCCTGGTTGAACACCCCAGACAACGAGGTGTGCAAAGTGATGTGCAGATTCTTCAACCGCGGATCGCTGCGGATCGCTGCTGTCAAGGTATAGCCATCCATCTCCGGCATTTCAATGTCGGAGATCATCATCAGAAATTCTTCTTCAGGGTTCTTGCCCTCGGCCAGCATCGCCTGCAGGTAGTCCAGCGCCTGACGCCCGTCGTTGAGTGCCACAACCTCGACACCTACGGTTTCGAGGCAGCGACTGACCTGCTTGCGCGCCACCGACGAGTCGTCGACCGTCAATACCCGCAGCGAAACGGCCTTGTGATGAATCTCTTCATCGATCACACCCGACGACACCGACTCGCTGATCGGCGCCACCTCCGCAAGAATCTTCTCGACGTCGATGATTTCCACCAGCTGATTGTCCACCCGCGTCACTGCCGTCAGGTAATGATCGCGGCCGGTGCCCTTGGGTGGCGGATGAATCTCTTCCCAGTTCATGTTGACGATGCGCTCGACCGAGTGCACCAGAAAACCCTGAACCTTGGTGTTGTATTCAGTAATGATGACAAAGGAGTTTTCGAGCGAAATCATCCCCGCCGAACCGGTGGCCATGGCCAGGTCCATGATCGGAATGGTACCGCCGCGAATATTCGCCACGCCCCGCACGATCCTGCTCGACTTCGGCATGATGGTGAGCTTGGGGCATTGCAGCACTTCTTTGACCTTGAATACGTTGATCCCGTAGAGCTGCTTGCCCTGCAGACGAAACAGCAGCAACTCCAGGCGATTCTGACCAACCAGCTGCGTGCGCTGGTTTACCGAATCCATAACTCCCGCCATGCCCTGACCCCCTTACCTCTGCCATCGTTCACCACGTACCAGGTTTGGTAAGCGGCACGGGCCTTGCTTTTTATACGTCATGAATGCCAAGACGACAATTTTTCGACACGCCGCATTAGAAACCCGCCGACTGCTGGGTGCAATCGTCATGCTGAGTCTTTTTTGCGCAACAACACCAGGCAATGCACAGAGTTTTACTCTGCCTGAACAGCTTATCGGCGTCACCGAGGGGTTTCTTGAGTACACAGTTCAAGAGTATTTAACGACCAATCAGATTCAGGGTCGTCATGAAATCCAGGTCCGCTCCCTGGACCCGCGCATGCGCATGGCGTTTTGCGACAAGGATTTGACAGCGAGCCTGGAGAGCCCGCGCCCGGTGGGTCGGATATCAGTGCGAGTCCGCTGCGAGGGGTCTGCGCCCTGGACCGTGTTTGTGCCGGCCCAGGTCAACCTGTACCGCGAGGTCATCACCACTACCCGCCCGCTCAAACGTGACACCGTCATCAGCGAGATGGACGTGACGCTGCGCGAGCGCGATATCAGCTCACTGGGTCTGAGCTATATGACCAGCCTGGACCAGGCAATTGGCCAGAAGCTGGTCCGACCAGCGGTCGTCGACCAAGTGCTGTCACCGAACTTTCTCGAGCAACCGGCTATGGTACGCAAAGGCGACCATGTAGTGATCATCGCTCGCAGCAGCAGCCTGGCAGTGCGCATGCCCGGCGAGGCGCTGTCCGATGGCGGCTTCAACGAGCAGATCCGGGTCCGCAACCTTAATTCAAACAAGGTCATCAAGGCCCAGATTACCGCCCCGGGACAGGTGGAAGTGGCCATGTGAGAGGCAACGAGAGGCATCTGATACTGGTGCGCGGCAGCGGTTTTTTCTAGACTGCCAGGCAGGTCCGAATAGCCAGGGGCGACTTTTCAGCTCCTGCATTCGTGCATTGCCATAATGTGCCTAAAGTTTTTTCCTGGGTGGCCGAAAACAAGGCAAGCGTCCAGAACACCCAGAGGTTTACGATCATGCCCATAGATTTCAGTCGACTAGGTAATTCACAACCACTTGGCGGTGCATCACGCACCGGCAACAGCCGAGAAGCCGGCAAAACCGACGTACCTGCTACGATCGGTGATAGTGCCAATGTAAAAAATGCAGGTGAATCCGTTCACCTGAGCAGCGAGGCTCAACAGTTGCAAGGTATCACTGACAAACTGCGCGACCTGCCAACCGTCAACAGCGCTCGCGTTGCCGAGCTCAAACAGGCGATTGCAGACGGCAGCTACACCGTGGACAGCAACCGTCTGGCCAGCAAACTGCTCAACTTCGAGGCCTTGAGCTAAAGCCGAGGCATCCTCCGGACGCTTGAAAAACCAGAGCATGCGATGCAAGACACAACGTTACTGCAGATGATTACGGATGATATGGCCCCGACACGCCAGTTGCTCGATCTGCTCCAGGCAGAGTCGCTGGTACTGCACGGCCGGGACATGACCGAGATGGAGCAGGTGCTGGCGAAGAAGCAGGCACTGGTCGTCCAGTTGGAGCAGCATGGGCGCAGGCGTAGCCAGGTGCTGGCTGGCCTCGGCTTGCCGACCAACCGGGCCGGTCTCGAAGAGCTGGCCAGCCAGTCTGCGGTAGGCGAGCAGTTGCTGCAGGCAGGCGATGAGCTGGCCAGTCTGATTTCCGATTGCCAGGCACTCAACGAGCAGAACGGCAAACTCATTCAGTTGCAACAGATGACAACCGCTCATCAATTGCGCATCCTGAACGGCGGCGACACACCGACGCTGTACGATAACCGCGGTTCGACCGCTGGAAGAGCCCGGCCTCGCCCACTCAGTCAGGCGTAACTTGCTATTCAAGTCGCCCTGCGTGATGGCAGAATGCTCTTATTCAGCGTTGCCGTAGTTTTTTGCCTGGAGATGCTTAAACGTGAATGGTTTAGCCGCGGATGATGCTCCGCAACCCCCAAAGGTTCTCAATACGCCTTTGGAAATTGCCTCCAACCTGCGGTTGCTGATGGAAAGTCACGATCCACTGATCATTACCTTCCATGACCGTGCCCAGCGCTTCCAGAGCTACCTGGTCGAGGTTGACCGCGACACCGGGACCATCGGCCTGGACGAAATGATCCCGCGCGATGGCGAACGTTTTTTGACCAATGGTGAATCCTTTCGCGTCGAAGGCTTTCATGACGGCGTACGTATCGCCTGGGAATCCACCGCACCCGCAACCCTGATTGACACACCCGAGGCACGCTTCTATCGCACCCCGCTGCCTGATGAAGTGGTCTATCACCAGCGCCGCAATGCGTTTCGCGCTGCACTGAAGCTGTCGCATCTGGTCGATATCGAAATCGGCGGCGACAAGCTCAAGTCACCTCTGGTTGGCAAACTGCTGGATATTTCCGCTACCGGTTGCAAGCTGCGCTTCGAAGGTGACATTTCTGACCGTATGCAATTGGGCCAGGTCTATGAGCGGTTTATCGCCAAGCTTCCGTTCGGCGCCATGACCGCCCCGGTGGAACTGCGCTATCTGCATTTCGAGGAGCGTTTTCACACGACCTTTGCCGGCGTACGCTTCCATAACATGAGCGGCCTGGTACAACGCCAGGTCGAGCGCTTTGTCTACCAGTTGCAACGCGAAGCGCGCCGCTTCGACAAGGACGACGATTTCTGAGTCGTCTGCCGCTCCCGACCTCGGGAGCGGCATTGATTCCAGCATGTTGATTTTCCAGTGGCAACGAGCAAGCTCGCGAAAGCTGTTTCTCAGACGCTACAAATTCTGCACCTGACCCGGCCCTTTCGCGACCAAGGTCGCCCCTACATCTACCTTAGCCCTGCTTGCGCTGCGACTCATCAAGCTCTTCCACCGGCTCAGTGCCACTCTCAGGCTCGGCATCGGTGTCAGCCTGCATCTTGTCCTGCACAACCTGCTCATCGACCCGAGGGTCAAGGGCCACCGACAGCGGTGAACTGGCCATGCTGTCGGGCATTGCCACGTGCTGCAAAGGTGCATTCTCGACTTCATGCAGGCGGGTAACGGCTTTGGGACGGATCAACAGCACCAACAAGGCCGCTACAGCACAAATGAAGGCATACAGCATGTTGCCGCCAAAGGTACGCATCAGCACACCCGCCAGCAATGGTCCGATACTTGCGCCGATGCCATAGGTCATCAGCAACATGGCGGTCAGCGAAACCCGCCGTTCAGCCTCGACGTGGTCATTGGAGAAAGCGACCGCCAAAGGATAAAGACTGAACTGCATCAGTGCGGCCAGGAAGCACACGATAAACAGCACCTCTACCGGCACATCGGCCAACACCACCAACGGCAGACTGAACAGCACCAGCAGCGCCGCAATGACGCGAATCAGCAACGCCCGGTCAAACCGATCCGATAACAGCCCCAGCGGCCACTGCACGATAAAGCCGGCCAGAATGCAGCAGCCCATGAACAGACCCACCTGCTCGGTCGGCATCCCGTGCCCGGCGGCATACACCGGCGCCAGGCCATAGAATGCGCCAAGCCCCAATCCTGCGCCCAGCACGGTGGTTAGTGACTGCGGCACACGCTTCATGAAAAACAGCGGCTCCAGCGGCGCCGGGTGTAACGGTGCAGGGTGAATACTGCGGGTCATCGCCACCGGCACCAGGCACAGGGCAAAACACATCGCCACCAGCATCAGCAGCTCAGGGCCCAACTGTGGATGCACCACCAGAATCAGTTGCCCCAGTACCAGCCCCAGGTAGGAAGCGATCATGTAGCCGCTAAAGACAATACCGCGCTGGCTGGCATTGGCCTGCTCGTTGAGCCAGCTCTCGATGACCATGTATTGGCACATCATGCCAAGGCCGACAATCAGACGCAGCCCCAGCCAGGCCGGCAACCAGTCGGTCAGGCCATGGCCCAGCACCGCCGCACCGACGATCCCGGCGCAGGTGGCATAGGCACGGATATGGCCGACCCGGCCGATCAGCCGGTGGCCGATCTTGCCGCCCAGCACCAGGCCGACGTAATTGGCTGCCATCAATCCACCCACCCACAGGCTATCAACCTGATCGGCCGCCAGGCGCAAGGCCAGGTAGGTACTGAGCAGGCCGGAGCCGATCAACATCATCAGTGAAGCGAAGTACAGCGCTCGAAACGATTTCCAGATTTGGCGCATGGTAGTCCCGACTATCAAAGTTGCCCGTGTGGGCATGGTCAATCATTCGCAGCGCGGTGCCTGTAGGACTGGCTTGAGCCGGGAATGGTTTCGATCCGGCTGCCGGCCAAAGACAATACTGGTCGCTCAGATCTGGCTGCCAAGCACTCTTCTTTCCCAGGGCGTGATTTCATCGAGGAAGCTTGTCAGCTCCAGGGTCTTGCTGGCAATGAAGCCTTCGATGAACGCCTGCCCGAACAGTTCCTTGGCCAAGGCGCTGCGCTCAAGCCGCAACAGCGCCTCCTGCAAGGTGACGGGCAGCCGGAGGGCCGGCGGCACATCGATTTCGCCCTGGACCGGCGGCGCCGGCTCCAGGGCATGCTGCAGACCGTGCCAGCCTGCTGCCAGGCTGGCAGCAATCGCCAGATAAGGATTGGCATCAGCACCGGGCAAGCGATTCTCCACCCGCCGCGCCTCGGGACCACTGGCCGGAATGCGCAACCCGGCCGCGCGGTTGTCATGAGACCAGCACGCATTGTTCGGTGAGGCATAGGGATGAAACAGACGCTGGTAGGAATTGACGTTCGGCGCGAACAATGCCGTGAAGTCCGCCATGCACGCCTGCTGCCCGCCGATAAAGTGATGAAAAGCCGGCGTTGGCTGACCATCCGCATCGCTGAACAGATTACGCCCCGAGGCAACATCAACAATGCTCTGGTGAATGTGCATCGAACTACCCGCCGCCTGAGCCAGCGGCTTGGCCATGCAGACCACAGTCAGGCCATGTTTGAGCGCCACTTCCTTGAGCAGGTGCTTGAACAGGAAGGTCTGGTCGGCCAGCAACAGCGGATCACCGTGCAGCAAATTGATCTCGAACTGGCTGACGCCCATCTCATGCATGAACGTGTCGCGCGGCAACCCAAGCGCTGCCATGCAGGTACGCACTTCGGCAAAGAAAGGCCGCAAACCATTGTTGGAGGTCACACTGAACGCCGAGAAGCCCTGCTCACGACGGCCATCAAGCCCGACAGGGGGCTGGAACGGCTGCTGTGGATCAGGGTTGGGCGCGAACACGTAGAACTCCAGCTCAGTGGCGACCACGGGCGCCAGCCCCTGCCCGGTGTAACGAGCCAGCACCGACTTGAGCACGTTACGGCTAGACAGCCCGCTGGGCTGACCGTCCAGCTCCAGCGCATCACAGATTGCCAAAGCGCGATCGCCGTCGCTCCAGGGCAACTGATAAACGTGCTGCGGATCAGCGACCAGTGCCAGGTCGCCGTCATCGCTGCCGTAGAACTTCGCCTGCGGATAGCCACCCATGATGCATTGCAGCAACACGCCGCGCGCCATCTGCAACCGTCGCCCGCCGAGAAAGCCCTCGGCGGTCATCACCTTGCCACGCGGTACGCCATTGAGGTCGGGGGTGATGCATTCGACTTCGTCTACCCCGGCCAGCGCCTGCGGCGCGGCTGAGTGTTCTTCGCAGGCCATTGCCTCGTTCCTTGATATCCAGTCTGGCGAACCGCGAGATTAGGCAGCAGGCCAACGAATTTCAATGGCCACAAACAAGTTGCATAGCAATCAGACCCTGAAATAACCAACGCTGGAGTCGAACGGCAGGCGCTTGAGCTCTACCTTATTCAGGTCCAATACTTCACGCAGGGCTGTAGTCTCGCCAGGGAAATTACGGTAAGCAACTTCGTCAAGCACCACGATAGCGCCCTTGGGCATATAGGGCAGGAATGTTTCCAGCGCCACTTTGGTTGAAGAGTACAGATCCGTATCGAGGATCAGCATGGCCACGACCAGATCGGGACGGGTTTTGGGGAACGCTGGCACGGTCTCCATGATATCGCCCTTGATGATTTCGCAACGCGGAATGCGGTTGACCGGCCGCACCAGATCATTGGCATCGATCATGTCCTGAATCAGCGACTCGTCGGTGTCGGAGAACATGCTTTCGTTGATGTCCTTGGGGTCCTCTTCGGCATCGATACTTGCAAAGCCGGAGAAGGTATCGAAGCCGATGATCGAACGATTGATCGCATAAGGCTCAAGAATCATCGACAGGTGCATGTAGAGCATTAGCGAATTGCCCTTGTACACCCCGCACTCGATGATCGCGCCGGGCACATCGTGAATCATTTTGAACAGTTCCATGCGCGACAAGGCTGCCGTCACAGTAATGCGATTTGCAAACACGAACGGAGCATCGGCCACATACTGCGAGTCTACCCGCTTGAGGACGCTGGCGCGCTTTTCGTTGTATTCAACTTCAGCGGCGGTCAGGCGGCGCTTGGTCATGGATTGACTCCTTTGAACTGGGAAAAATCGCTGGCATGGAAAAACTGGGACAGGCCGGCTTCGGCTTCTCGCACCTTGTTATCAACGTTGATCGCACCACGGCCGGCCAACAGGTCGGCAATATGAATCAAGCGAAAATCGACACTGAAACGAGTCTTGTTGGTGTGGTTGGCCACCGTACCGTGCAAATGCGCTGACGAAAACAGCAAGATATCACCGGAATTACCGGCCACACGCAACTCGGAGGCGGTGGACAACTCTTCGAGCGGCAACGGATGCACCCGTACCTCTTCGGTTACATTAGCGGTCGCCAAAGGGCGCTGCACATTGATCCAGTGCGCCAGGCTCCAGTCGGCCGACGAGTTTTTCACCGCCACATCGAAATAGGCAGGATTGATCATCATCGTTTGTTCCGGCTCGATGCTATAGACCGGCATCCAGGTGTTGATCTGGCATTCGGGGCTGCCATACCAAGTATCACGATGCGGCTTGTAGGCGTAGCTAACTCCGGCATGCAGGTAGTCATAGTTGGGCACTACACGAATGCGTGGCACATCGAAAAGATAATCTTCAGGCGCCAAACCCAGGTCCACTATGAACTGGCGAATCATATCCTTGACTTGTTGGCAGTTGGTGAACTGGCCTTTGAGGCGCTGCACCAGACTGACAAATTCCTCCACCGGCATCATCGTGTGCAGAGCCTGATGATCGGTTTCACCGTTGAACGCTGCCGTAATGCTTTCTCTGGCGAAGGCACACAGGGACTCGGCCATTGGCAGATCGGTATCGAGGAAAATATCGCCGCGGTAGATCGCATGACGGAAGTCCGGCTTATTGCGGACTTGATTGATGTACAGATTCACATCAGCCCTCCTGTTGATTGCTCACGCTTGGTAATCGGCTGAAATCACCATAACTGAAGCGTGGCAAAGGGCCTGTTCAAATCGGACGATGTCGACGAATTGCCTTTACGGCAAATACAACGTAAACAACCCGCCCCCCAACGCCCCGCCATTGGCCAGCTCAACCCGGCCTGCCACCCCGTTACGCGCGTGCAGGCTGGCGATATGACCGGCAAAGTACAAGCCCAGACCGGTGCTGCCACTGATCGGGTTGATGCCTTGCACCAGCTCATGCTGGTGTTCGATCATCGACGCCGGATACCCCCGGCCATCGTCATTGATCGTGATGAACAGCTCACCGCCCTGCTCACCGGCGGTAATGGCAATCGCCTTGTCGGCGTAGCGAATGGCATTGACCATGATGTTATTAAGCACTGAGCCGATCAGCTCCCGGTCAAAGAAGCCCAGCGGGGTCAGACCATCGACGCTGTAGCTGGCCGAAATGCCGCGACTGTCGAGCACTTCTTTATGGTGCACCAGTTGCGCTTCGATGAAGTCATCCAGGTCGTGGTAGTCGGCCTGCATCGGCAACTGGTTGACGCCCAGTTTGTAGAGCCCCAGCAGTTGCACCAACATGCCATTGAGGCGGGCGAACTCGTATTCCATGACCCCGTGCTCGGGGTGCTCTAGCTGCTCCTGACTCAGGCGCTCCACCCAGTTGTGGTGGGCCTGGCTGAGGATGGTCAGGGAGTTTTTCATGTCATGCACCGTGGAGGCGATGACCATCGAGAAGTCCGGGCCTTGCGGTTGATCAGTCATGCACCAAATGCCCTTTCCTTGAGTTTCTGGTAGCGCGGGTAGCGCGCGTCAGTTTCTGGCATTTTGCCGACCATGGTCAGCGATGCCCGGCACTCTTGCAGCGCTTCGGCGCTCAAGCTCTGGCCTGGGTGCAACAGTGACTGGGCAAGGTTCAGCGCAATACTGATGTTCTTCGGCTGCAGCGCCAGAGCCTTGCGAAACAGCTCCTGGGCCTCGGACAACTGACCGGCTTTATAGCTGCGTACGCCCTGAACGTTCAAGTCGATGGCGGCCTTGTTGGCACCGAGTATCTCGGGATCATCAGTCAGGCTGGCCAGGGTTTTCATGACCTGCGGGTCATCACCGTAGATCTCTGCGGTGTTTTTCAACACGCCGGCACCCGCCTGCTCCTGACCCAGTTGCTTGAGCTGGCTCGCAACCACCATGGCGGCGTCGGCGCTAAGAAACTGGCTCATGCCATCGAGCCGCGCCACAGCCTGTTCGGTGAGCTTGGCGGCGGTTTCCGGGTCCGAGTGTTGCAGGCTGGCGGCCTTCATCAAGCGCGCACGTACCTGCAAGCCCTCGTCATTGGCATGTTCCTTGGCCACATCGCCCAGCGCCTGGTTGATTTCCGCACGGGCGCGCACGTCGAGTCCCTGATCGCCGCCTTTATTGATCAAGGCATGGGCCAGGCCCAGATTGGTTTCAGGGTTTTTGAAGCGCGAGAACTGGCCCTGGGAAACCGCCTGACGGTAAGCCCGCGAGGCGCTCTCGAAATCCTGGTTATCCATGGCCAGCTTGCCGAGCATCGTCTGCCGGCGTACCGCCAGCGGCGACAGGCGCACGGCGGTCTCCAGAACACTCTGGGCGCGCTTGGTTTCACCACGGACCATCAGCACATCGGCCAGCCCGTCGAACAGCGCAGGAAACATCGGAAAAGCCTTGGTGGCCTGCTCGTAGACCCCTTGCGCATCGGCGGTGCGGCCACGCTTGAGCAACAGGCTGCCGAGCATGCCGTAGGCCCACGGCGTGGGCCGGTCGGCAATGATCGAGTTGAGCAGGGCTTCGAGCGGCTCGACCTGATTGAGGTCGCGCAAGGCAGCAGCCTTGTAGCGCAGGCACAACGGCGCCAGGCGCGGGTCCTGCTTGGCCAGATTGACGCAGGCCGCCAATACCTCGGCAGGCTTGCCGCGGTCCAGCGCCTGGAAGATCGGCTTGAGCAGGGTCTTGCGCTGGACCATCTTCTCGATGCGCTGCGCGAGCCCGGCACGGTTGAACGGTTTGGTCAGGTAGCCATCCGGCTCCCACTCCAGAGCACTCATGACCATCGCCTGACTATTCTCGGCGGTGACCATGATAAATACGCTTTCATAACTGAGCAGTCGCTCGGTCATCAGATCTTCAAGCACTTGCTGGCCATTCTTGCGGCCGTCACCCAGATTGAAATCGTGCAGGACGAAATCGTAGCGCTTCTCCGAGCACATCTTCAGCGCCTGTTCGCCGGTGTCGGCCGTATCCACTTCCTTGACGCCCAGCTCACGCAGCATTGACCTGACCGAACTGCGGAAGTCGGAAAAGTCATCGACGATCAGAAAGCTTTTTTGGTTGTACGCCAGCATCCAGGGTCCTGTCTTCAAGGGGGTGCGAAATCGGCTCTGCGGGTTTGGGTCCCGGGTTCGACACGATTCTGAGGGCGCAGATAATAACTAACGGCACAATGCCATCAAACTGATTTTCCTGCGCCCGTTCGGCTACCTGCCTGATGGACAAGTTAGCAAAGCCAAAAAGTTTTTCGACCTTGAAGCGGGAAACTGTAGAGCGAAATCACAGTTAGACGCCTGGAAAGCGGATTTTCTTCAGTTTTCAGCGGCCATCAGGCTCGCAAGCCAGGTGCTTACGAACCCGATGGCGGCTGTCGAACGCCCGGATAGATGACTGTCAGACCCAGCCGTCGTTGCGTTTGCGCTTGCGGCTCATGGCCGGCAGGATCAGACCGATCAGCAGACCGACCCCGGCAATGCTGGCGCCGTAGACCATGTAACTCATCAGCGCCTGCTGGTTTTCGATACCCAGCCGTGCCTGAGTATCACGCAGCTCGGACTGCGCCTGGGTCAACTGCTCGGTCAGTCCCTGGCTGCGAGCCTCAAGCTCATCGATCAGTTTCTTGCGCGAATCCATGGTTTCCTGCATGCCTTGCACGCGAGCCTTCCAGGTGTCGTCGATCTTGGCCAACTGGTCGGTCAGTTGTGCCACCTGACTGGTGAGCTGTGGCAGCCGCTCGGACTGACCGGGTTCTTCCTGCAGGTCACTGGTCAGAATCCACACAGTGCTGCCACCCTCGCCGCGGATCTGGCTGTAGGAACCCTGGCTACCGAGCAACTCGACCTTCTGGCCGGATTTGAGCGTGCCGACAATCCGGTGGCCATCAGTCGGGCCGCTGCGTACGTAGGTATTGAGGCTGTCGCTGATCCAGCGGTCATTGGCGGCCGCCTGCAGCGATTGCGAACCCAGCAGGCCCAGCAGCGCGAGAAACAGTCCGGCACGCAGGTGGCGACGTGGCGGGTTTGACAGGAACAGGCCGGGCGCGCGGGCCAGCAGTGAGGAAAAATGACGAGGCATGGCAGTGACTATCTTCGCTGAATAAAACAAAGGCCGCGGTGAACGGGCCGGCGCACGATGGGCATCCATGACGGGACTTTGCGTGCAACTCCTGCAGCCGCCGGATGTCAGCAGTACACGAGCACCATGGCCGCAAGGCCAGGCCTCGAATCAGCAGGCCGTCGAGAATCCATCGCTCTACAGACCCTGTAAAAGGTGTCAGGTTCATTACTGGCCGATATCGGCGTCAATTTTCAGCCGCAAGGCGTTCCCGGCAAGATATTCACCAGAGTGGTTTTCTTGCGACACAAATGCTGGCAATACTGCGCAGGGTTTGCTTTGCAGCGCGGCTGCCAGCAAGAATAGCCCTCAAGCGTTAACGTCGCTGATGTTCACCATCAAGGTGCCACCGACACAGTGTCGGCGGCATCGCTCTAATGGAAAATAGAATGCTCCCAAGACAAGTGATCAACGCCTCGGTCAGCCCCAAGGGCAGCCTTGAAACGCTCTCCCAGCGCGAAGTCCAGCAACTCTCCGCCGCCGGCTCCGGCAGCGTTTATAGCCTGTTTCGCCAGTGCGCCCTGGCAATCCTCAATACCGGCGCGCATGTCGACAACGCCAAGACCATTCTGGAAGCCTACGAGAGCTTCGAAGTCCGTATTCACCAGCAAGATCGCGGCGTACGTCTTGAATTGCTCAACGCCCCGGCGGATGCCTTCGTTGATGGTGAGATGATCGCCAGCACCCGTGAAATGCTGTTCAGCGCCCTGCGCGATATCGTCTATACCGAAAGCGAACTGGACAGCCAGCGCATCGACCTGAGCTCCTCGCAAGGCATTACCGACTACGTGTTTCACCTGCTGCGCAACGCTCGCACCCTGCGTGCCGGCGTCGAGCCGAAGCTGGTGGTCTGCTGGGGCGGCCACTCGATCAACACCGATGAGTACAAGTACACCAAGAAGGTCGGCCACGAGCTGGGCCTGCGCAGCCTGGACATCTGCACCGGTTGCGGTCCGGGCGTGATGAAAGGCCCGATGAAAGGCGCCACCATTGCCCACGCCAAGCAGCGCATTCACGGCGGCCGCTACCTGGGCCTGACCGAGCCGGGCATCATCGCAGCCGAAGCACCGAACCCGATCGTCAACGAACTGGTGATCCTGCCGGATATCGAAAAACGCCTGGAAGCCTTCGTGCGCGTCGGCCACGGCATCATCATCTTCCCCGGCGGTGCCGGCACGGCCGAAGAGTTCCTGTACCTGCTGGGCATCCTCATGCATCCGGCCAACCAGGACCTGCCTTTCCCGGTGTTGCTCACCGGCCCGAAAAGCGCTGAAGCCTACCTGCATCAACTGGATGCTTTCGTCCAGGCCACCCTTGGCGAAGCCGCGCGCAAGCACTACAAGATCATCATCGACAATCCGGCCGAAGTCGCCCGGCAGATGGCCCAGGCCCTGAAAGAGGTCAAGCAGTTCCGCCGCGAGCGTAACGACGCGTTCCACTTCAACTGGCTGCTGAAAATCGACGAGAGCTTCCAGCACCCGTTCGACCCGACCCACGAAAACATGGCCAGGCTCAAGCTCAGCCACGACGTGCCGCCGCACGAACTGGCGGCCAATTTGCGCCGGGCGTTTTCCGGGATCGTCTCGGGTAACGTCAAGGACAAAGGCATTCGCCTGATCGAAGAGCACGGCCCCTATCAGATTCATGGCGACCCGGCGATCATGCAGCCACTGGACAAACTGCTGCAGGCGTTCGTCGAACAGCACCGCATGAAGCTGCCCGGTGGCGCGGCCTACGAGCCATGCTATCGGGTGGTGAGCTGATCGCGAAACTGCCGGGGCGAGACTCCGGCAGCACGCTTGAAGAACCGGGTGAAATACGCCGGTTCCGAAAACCCCAGGCTGTCGGATAGCTGATTGATGGTCATGGTGGTGTACACCAGGCCACGCCTGGCTTCGAGTAGCAGGCGCTGGTTGATGATCTGCAACGCAGACTGGTCCGCCAGCCGCCGGCACAGTGCATTGAGGTGCGCGGCACTGATACCCAGGCGCCGCGCATGCTCCTCGATTGACCAGTGCAGACGAAAACTCTCCTCGAGTTGATGCATGAAACGCTGCAAATGCTCACGCCCCCGGTCGGGGGAGCCCGCTGCCTGCCCTGCGCCACTTTGCTCACTGCGCCGGCATAACCACACCAGCAACTGATTGATCAGCGCCTGCAGCATCAGCTCGCGACCGACCCTGACCTGATGGTACTCACTGACAATCGCGCTGAATAACCGGTCAAGCTCTGGTGAATCGTCACCCGGCCCGTGACAAAGCGGGGTGGCCAACCTGAAACCGTCCAGCGCAGCCTCCAGTTGCTCCACCAGCGGCATCGCCAGGGTCAGAATGTGGCCCTGGATGGTGTCCGCGAACCGAAAGGTATGCACGCTCAGGGCAGGCACGACCTGCAGCACCGGCCCCTCGACCTCACGTACCACCTCCTCAACCTTGAGCAACGCCCGCCCCGACTGCACATACAGCAGTTGCACCAGATCACTGTGCCGGTGCGGCTTGATTTCCCAGTCGTGCAGGCTGCTGCGCTCGGCAATCGATTCGCAATGGATCAGATCGGGTGTCGGCCAGACGACCGTCTCGCCGTACAGCTTGAACACCGGGATGTTGCTGCCAGGCCGGCCGGACATTCAGATAACCCTCGAAAAATCCAGATAATGCGCTGGATAGTGCCTTCTTATGCGGTATCCATCCATTAAAAATACAGGAGACAACAACAACGACAGCCCGCAGACCCTTGGTGTGCAGGGCGCAAAGACAGGACAACAACAATGAAAACCCAAGTCGCGATCATCGGCTCAGGCCCGTCCGGGCTGTTGCTGGGCCAACTGCTGCAACGTGCCGGCATTGCCAACATCATCATCGAACGCAAAGACCCCGCCTACATACTCTCGCGCATTCGTGCCGGCGTGCTGGAACAAGGCATGGTTGAGCTGCTGCGTGAAGCCGGTGTCGGCGCACGTCTGGACGAAGAAGGGCTGGTACACGACGGCTTCGAACTGGCCTTCGATGGCCGCTGCGAACGCATCGACCTCAAGCACCTGACCCAGGGCAAGACCGTGATGGTCTACGGCCAGACCGAAGTGACCCGCGACCTGATGCAGGCCCGCGACGCCGCTGGCGGCACCACCCTATACGACGCCGACGATGTGCAACTGCATGACCTCAAGACCGACCGACCCTACGTAACCTTCACCCGCAATGGCGAAAGCCAACGGGTCGACTGCGATTACATCGCCGGGTGCGACGGTTTTCATGGCGTATCCCGCCAGTCAATCCCGGCCGACAGCCTCAAGGTCTTCGAGCGGGTCTACCCGTTCGGCTGGCTCGGCGTGCTGGCCGACACCCCGCCGGTCAACGAAGAACTGGTCTACGCCAACCACCCGCGTGGTTTTGCCTTGTGCAGCATGCGCTCACCGACCCGCACCCGCTATTACGTGCAGGTCGGGGCAGAGGAAAAGGTCGAAGACTGGTCGGACGAACGCTTCTGGAACGAGCTGAAAACCCGCCTGCCCAACCATCTGGCCGAACGCCTGATCACCGGCCCGTCCATCGAGAAGAGCATCGCGCCGCTGCGCAGCTTCGTCGCCGAACCCATGCAGTACGGCCAGCTGTTTTTGCTCGGCGATGCCGCACACATCGTCCCGCCTACCGGCGCCAAGGGGCTGAACCTGGCGGCCAGCGATGTCAGCACCCTGTACCGCATCCTGCTCAAGGTCTACCGCGAGGGCCGCACCGACCTGCTGCAACGCTATTCACAAATCTGCCTGCGCCGGGTCTGGAAAGCCGAACGGTTTTCCTGGTGGATGACCTCGCTGCTGCACAAGTTTCCAGACACCGACGATTTCAGCCAGCGTATCCAGCAGACCGAGCTGGATTACTACGTGGGTTCGCAGGCCGGGCGGCAGACCATTGCCGAGAATTATGTGGGGTTGCCTTACGAGGCGGTGGAATAGCCCGGCTTGATGGCCGTCTTGTTGGTGATCATGTCGGCAAGGCGGCTCAAAACATTCCCGCCTTGCTGATGGCCATAGGCTGGTTTAACCTTGCGAATAATTCTTATCTACAGATGCATTCGCAATGGCCGCCAGCGAACTCCCTCTCAAGCACGCCGTGCATGAGCTCTACACCGAGCACCATGGCTGGCTGTTCGCCTGGCTGCGCAAGAAGCTTGGCTGCCCGCACAATGCCGCCGACCTGTCGCATGACACCTTTGTGCGCATCATGGGCTCGCGCGAAAGTCTTGGGCGGTTGCGTGAGCCGCGGGCGTTTCTGACCACCACGGCGCGTCATCTGCTGATCGACCGCGCCCGGCGGCGCAAGATCGAGGACGCCTACCTGCGCGAGCTGGCGTTGACTGCCGATGTGCTGGAGCACTGCCAGCAATCCCCCGAGCAGATCCTGCTGACCCTGGAATCGCTGGAGCACATCACTTTCGTGCTCGACGGTCTGCATGACAACGCCCGGCAGGTGTTCCTGCTGTATTTCCTCGAAGGCCGGCGTCAGGCCGAGATAGCCAGCCAGTTGGGCATCAGCGAGCGCATGGTGCGCAAGCATCTGCTCAATGCGCTGGTGCATTGCAATCATGCGCTGGACGTCTGAACCGGCATGACTCCTTTGCAAAACATCGAGCAGCAGGCCGCCGACTGGGTCATCCGCTGCACTGAAGGCCCGCTTGGCGAGGCCGAGCGCCAGCAGTTCGAACATTGGCAAGCCCAGGACCCGCGGCATGCGGCGGCCTTCGAGCGGCTGCAGACCTTCGTTGGCGGCGTGCAGTCATTACGCGCCAGGCAGGCACCGGCCCGGGCGGCGCTGAATGCCGGCGCGGTGGCGCGCCGACGCTTGCCGCTGCGCGGCGCGACCTGGGCGCTGTTGCTGGCCTTGCCACTGGCCCTGCTGCTGCGCAGCTATCCGCCTGCGGTGCTGCTCGCCGATCAACGCAGTGCACCGGCGCAGTGGCAACAGCTGACTCTGGATGATGGTTCACGGTTGGTCATGAGCGGCAACAGCGCGGTGGACATCGACTTCAGCCACAACCAGCGACAGATCAAACTGCTGCGCGGTGAAATCCTCATTGATGTGGCCCGTGACCACCAGCGCCCCTTCACGGTGGTGACCGAAGATGGGCGTATGCGCGCCCTCGGCACGCGCTTTACGGTCAAGCGTGAACACGACTCAACGCTGTTGAGCATGCTCGAATCCAAAGTGGCTGCGCGCACTGCGCTGGCGCCTGAAGAGACCCAGGTCAGTGCCGGCGAGCAGGTTCGAATCACCCGCGAGCAGGTGCAACGGCTCAGCAGCATCGACCCGGCGGCGTTGTCGGCTGCCTGGCAACGCCATCAACTGGTGGTGGATGACCGGCCGTTGCCTGAAGTGCTTGATGAACTGGCCCGCCAGTATCGCGGCCATGTGCAGTTCGACCGCCAGCAACTGGCCGATCTGCGCGTCTCGGCGGTGCTGCCGCTGGATAACCCGCAGCAGGCCATGCGCCTGATCAGCGATGTGCTGCCGGTGCGTATCGAACCTTACGGGCCTTGGTGGTTGCAGGTCGAACGGATTGCGGCCTCGGCAGCAAAATAAATTCTGCGCCGGTTCCGGTTTGCCCACGCCCTGCGTCAAGGAAGGACAACCCACAAGACAGGACTGCCTTCCATGCCGCTGGACACGCCCCAGACCTTCCCCTGCCGCCTGGCGCCTCTGGCGCTGACCATCAGCCTGGCCAGCAGCGCGTTGCTCGGCCTGGGCGTCCCGTTTGCACACGCTCAGCAGCAGGCTCAGTCTTACAACATCGCTGCTGGTGAGCTGGCCCAGGTGTTGAGCCGCTTCGCTCAGCACAGCGGCGTGGCGTTGATGTTCAACCCGCAAACAGTCGCCGGTGTGCAAAGCCAGGGCCTGCAAGGCAGCTATGGGGTCGATGAAGGCTTTGCACGGATTCTGCAGGGCAGCGGCTACCAGGCGCTGCGTGGTGCCAACGGCTATCTGCTGACCCCGGCGCTGCAGGCCGGCGACAGCCTGGAGCTGGCGCCCACCGCGATTGGCGCCACGACCGAACAAACCGCCACCGGCCACGTACAGGGCTACGTGGCCAAACGCAACCTGAGCGCGACCAAGACCGACACGCCCATTACCGAAACCCCGCAGTCACTGTCGGTGGCCACCAGCGATGAGATTCGTGACCGGCAAGCGGAGACGCTTTCGCAGAGTCTGGACCTCACCCCCGGTTTTACCAGCCAGCCCACCAGCTTCAACCGCACCGCCGACCGATTCCGGATTCGCGGCTTTGACGTTGAGTCAGCCACCGGTGGATCGCTGCGCGACGGCCTGCGTTTGCAGAACAACTCTTACGATGGCGTGCAGGAACCCTACGGCCTGGAACGCGCCGAAGTGGTTCGCGGCGCCGCCTCGGTGCTCTACGGTCAGTTGTCGCCGGGCGGGCTGATCAACGCAGTCAGCAAGCGCCCCAGCCAGACCTCCTGGAATGAAGTCAACGCGCAGCTCGGTGAGCATGACCGCAAGCAGTTGTCCGGCGACTTCACCGGTCCCTTGGGCGACAGCGACACCCTCAGTTACCGGCTGACCGTGCTGGAGCGCGACAGCCAGACCAGCGCCGATCATATCGACAATGACAAGTTCTACATTGCGCCGGCCCTGACCTGGCAACCGACCGAAGACACCTCGCTGACACTGCTGTCGTTCTATCAGAAAACCGCAACGGGTTTCTCGGCGCCACTGCCCTGGCAATTGACCAAGGGCGTGGGTGACAGCCCGTTCGCCATCGGCCGCCACGATTTTATCGGTGAGCCGGATTACGACCGCATGGATGGCAATATGTCGGCGCTCGGCTATGAGTTCGACCACCGCTTCGATGAACACACCAAAGTCAGCCACAAGCTGCGCTACTACGAAGCTGACGTGACCTGGCGTTATCTGCAAGTCAACACAGCGACACTGGCCAATGCCCTCAATACCGGGACTCTCGGCCGCCAGTACAGCGACCGCCGCGAACGTTCGCGCGTGCTGGCCAGCGATACCAATGTGCAAAGCCAGTGGCAGTTCGGCAACTGGCAGCACACCTTGCTACTGGGTTTCGACGCCTATGACAGCAGCTATGACTCACACAACTTCCGTGGCAATGCGCCGTCGCTGAACCTCAATAACCCGCAATACGGCCAGCCGGTGGTGGTTAACCGCAACCCGGCAACCGATCGTGGCTCGCAAATAGACACCCTGCAAAAAGGCATTTACTGGCAGGACCAGATCAAGTTCGACGAGCGCTGGGTTCTGCTGCTCGGGGGGCGGCATGACTGGGCCGACCAGAGCACCAAACTGTTTCGCAACCAGAGCCACAGCAGCCAGAGCGATGAATCCACCACCTGGCGTGTGGGCCTGGTGTACAAGGCCGACAATGGCCTGGCACCGTACCTGAGCTACAGCGAGTCATTCTTCCCGGTGGCCGGCACTGACCGTGACGGCGTGGCGTTCGTGCCTACCGAAGGCAAGCAGTACGAAGTCGGTATCCGTTATCAGCCCGAGGGCAGCAACACTCTGCTCAGCGCAGCGGTCTATGAACTGACCCAACAGAATGTCCTGACCCAGGACCGCACCGACATCAATTTCTCGGTGCAGACCGGTGAAGTGCGTTCCCGTGGCCTGGAACTCGAAGCACGCACTGAACCTGTGCCGAACCTGAGCCTGATCGCCTCATACGCCTACATCGATGCACGCATCACCAAGAGTAACGTGGCCGCAGAAATCGGCCAGCGCAGCGAAGACAGCCCGTATCACCAGGCCGCGCTGTGGGCCGACTACCGCCTGCACGCGCTGGGTATCCCCAATCTGCGCATCGGCGGCGGCGCCCGTTACAAGGGCAGCACCCAGGCTTCGGGCGTCCCGTCAGGCATGCCGGCCTACACCCTGTTCGATGCGCGGGCCAGCTACGAGATCGACCCACACTGGGAAGTCGCGCTCAACGCCAACAACCTGACCAACAAGCGCTACACCTATTGCGAGTTCGCCATCTGCCGCTACGGTGACGAACGCCAGTTGGTCAGTACCCTGAGCTATCGCTGGTAACGCGGGTCAGGCGGCCGCCGTTGCCGGAACCGAGGCAGGCCGGCTCAGACGCAGCGCCACCAGGCTGCCGACAATGGTCAACGCCGCCAGCGCATACAGCGCGGCGGTGGTCGAACCGGTCTGATCCTTGATCCAGCCCACCAGATAAGGGCTGAGAAACCCGGCCATCTGGCCGATGGAGTTGATCAAGGCCAGGCCGCCGGCGGCCACGCTGGCGCTGAGCAACGCGGTCGGCAACGGCCAGAACATCGGCAGACCGGTCAGCGCGCCCATGGTGGCAATGCACAGGCCGGCAATGGCGATCACCGGCACACTGGCGAAGTTGGCGGCAATCATCAGCCCCGCCGCGCCCATCAGCATCGGCACCACCAGGTGCCAGCGCCGCTCGTTGCGCAAGTCGGCCGAACGCCCCACCAACAGCATGAACACCCCGGCCAGCAGGTAAGGGATCGCACTGATCCAGCCGATCACCAGCGCATCGCTGAAGCCCAGGTTCTTGATGATCGAGGGCAGCCAGAAGTTGATGGCATACACCCCGCTCTGGATGCAGAAGTAGATAAAGCCGAGGGTCCAGATCAGCGGCATGGTCAGCACGCTGGCCAGCGACGAACTGGCCTGTTTCGGGCGGTTCAACTCGTCATTGGCCACATCACTCCTGACCCGTTGCTGTTGTTCGGCGCTCAACCAACGGGCGTCTTCGACCTTGTCGCACAGCAGCTTGAAGGCCAGCAGGCCGAGCAACACGGTCGGCAGGCCCTGGATCAGAAACATCCACTGCCAGCCATCCAGGCCGCCCTGGCCATGGGCGAAGTGGTTGAGGATCCAGCCGGAGAACGGCCCGCCAAGCAGGCCGGACACCGGAATCGCCGACATGAACAGCGCCATGATCCGACCGCGCCGCTGGTTGGGGTACCAGCGCGACAGGTACAGCACGATACCGGGGAAGAAGCCGGCTTCGGCCATGCCGGTCAGAAAGCGCAGCACATAAAATTCCATCGGCGTGGTGACAAACAGCAGGCAGGTCGAGAACGTGCCCCAGGTGATCATCATCAGGCCGATCCAGCGCCGCGGCCCGAAGCGGTTCAAGGCCAGGTTGCTGGGCAGGCCGCACAGCACGTAACCGATAAAGAAGATCCCGGCGCCCAGGCCGTAGACCGTTTCGCTGAACTTCAGGGCGTCGAGCATCTGCAGCTTGGCGAAACCGACGTTGACGCGGTCCAGGTAGTTGAACAGGTAGCAGATGAAAATGAAGGGGATCAGACGCAGGGTGATGCGACGGTAGACAAGATTGCCTTGCACGTCGTCAGCCTCGCGAGTCGGCGAGTTGGACATGGTGTGGAGTCCTTGAAGGATGTTGTTGTTATGGGCAGCCCGTTGATCATAGGGGTGCGTCAACAAAAACTCTTTGGCGGTTTGCACCACGGTATGGCCGCGTTGTTGTGTGCTTGCACAACGGCGTGTGCGGATGACGGGCGCCGTAGGAGCGGATTTATCCGCGAAGGCTTCCCGGCTAGAGCCATTACTGTTCGGATAAGCGCTATCTGCCTTTGTGGGAGCGACCTTGGTCTGGGCGGCATTCCGACGAAGAGGCCGGCAAAGTCACAGCATCTGCTGCGAATGTGCAGCCGCTTTCGCTAGCAAGCTAGCTCCCACAGGAACCGCGTTGTCCTTAACGGATCAGCATTACCCCTCCAAGGTTACCCTTATGAATCACGGCTCAATGCGTTTGAGTTCGCGCAGCAGCTCCAGCAGTTGCTGCATCTTGTCTTCGCCAAACTGCGCCTGGATGCGCTGGTAATTGCGCTCCATGTCTTCGCTCATCGAGACGAAGCACTGCTGGCCCTGCTCGGTCAGGCTGACCAGCATGCGTCGCTGGTCATGGGCCGGTTTGCTGCGCCGTACAATGCCGTCGCGCTCCAGGCGCGCCAGCACGCCGGTCATGCTCGGCTTGAGGATGCAGGCCTGCTCGGCCAGTTGGTAGCTCTCCATTTCACCCTGCTGGTTGAGGATGCGAATGACCCGCCATTGTTGTTCGGTCAGGCCATGTTCGTTCAATGACGGACGAAAGAACGCCATCGCTGCTTCACGGGCCTGCAGCAGGGTAAGGGTCAGAGAGGGTCTGGGGCTGGGCATGGTCTACACAATAGCCGGTGCAGGACCGGCGGTGGGAGGGTTCGGATGATGGCCGAGGACTATAGCCGACGACTGGTTAACAAGTAAACGATTGACCGATCCCGAACCCCCGATCGGCCTGCCGGAAGGCTCAGGCCGCGTCGGTCGTATTGCGTTCCAGTTGCTGCTTGCCGTGCGCCACCGACAGCGTGTCAGGCAGGCGTACGCCGTTCTTGATCGCCAGTACCTGGGCCATGATGCTCACGGCGATTTCTGCCGGGGTCTTGCTGCCGATGAAGATGCCGACCGGGCCATGCAAGCGTTGCAACGAGGCTTCGCTCTGGCCGAAATGCTCGATCAGTCGATCACGACGGCTGCGGTCGTTGCGCCGCGAACCGATGGCACCAACGTAAAAGGCCGGGCTGTCCAGCGCGGCCAGCAGCGCCAGGTCGTCGAGCTTCGGGTCATGGGTCAGGCCGATGACGCAACTGCGCACATCCGGTCTGAAGGCCAGCACCTCGTCATCCGGCATGCCGGTCACCAGTTCAGCTCCGGCCACCGACCAGCCGGCCCGATATTCATGACGCGGGTCGCAGACCGTGACCCGAAAACCACTGAACAAGGCCATGGTCGCCAGGTACTCGGCCAGTGCCCCGGCGCCGATCAGCAGCATCCGGTACGCCGGCCCCAGGGTATTGATCAGGGTCGCGCCATCGAACTGCAAGGCTTCGGGTTGGTTGGCAGGCACCAGCGTGACATCACCCGTGGCCATGCCCAGCGTGCGGCGCATCAATACGCCGTCATCCAGCGCGGCCAGCAGGTGCGCCAGTGACGCTTGGTCAGGCTCGAATTCCAACACCAGTTCAAGGGTGCCGCCGCACGGCAAACCGAAACGATGCGCCTCATCAGCACTGACCCCGTAGCGCACCACTTGGGGTGCGCCAACGGGCATCGGTTGAGTGCTGAAGGCGGCGCTGTAACGATGAATCAGGTCATCCTCGATACAGCCACCCGAGACGCTGCCAGCGGTGCGACCGTCATCACGCAACGCCATCATCGAGCCCACCGGGCGCGGCGATGAACCCCAGGTCCTGACCACTGTGGCCAGCAGCACCCGCCGCCCTTCAGCCAGCCAGCCTGAAGCGGTGCGCAGTACCAGCAGGTCAACGCTTTCCATCTTCGATCTCCTTGCTCGGCCGTGATCAGCGCATCTGCAGAATGATCGGATTGCTGCTCGCCGCGCGGGTTCGCTCGCGCAGTTCAGCCACCTCGGCAGGCGTCACCGGCCCACCCTGATTGCCCCAGCTGCTGCGGATGAAGGTCAAGACGTCAGCCATTTCCTGATCGTTCAGTTGATTGCGATAAGGCGGCATGCGATAGGCATCGGGCATGCCCTGCGCCACGACCCGGTCCGAGCCATTCAAGGCCACGTTGATGCTGGTGGCGCTGTGTTTGGCCATCGATGACGACGCACCGGCCAGCGGCGGCATCCACTGCCCCTGACCGCGACCGTCGATGCCGTGGCAGGAACTGCACTTGGCCACGTAATTGGCCGCCCCCGGTTTTTGCATGTCACTGGCGGTCAAGGCCTGGGCGCGCGCCGGGTCCCAGGCCGGCCCGTCGCGTTGCGGGTCGCCGGGTAATGACGCCAGGTAGCGGGCAATACCGGCCAGGTCGTGGTCGGTCATGTACTGGGTCGAGTTGTTGAAGGCCTCGGTCATGGTCCCGGTGACCACGCTGTGAACGTTCCGGCCGTTTTGCAGGTACTGGACAATCTCGCCTTCGCTCCAGCGCCCCAGTCCAGTGTTAGGGTCCTGGCGCAGGCTCGGTGCATACCAGCCATCGAGCAACGCACCACTGAGGTACCGCGGGCTGCTTTCATCCATGCCCTGCTCGTTCATGGCCAGCCCGCGTGGCGTGTGGCAACTGCCGCAGTGGCCCGGCCCCTGAACGATATAGGCGCCGCGATTCCACAGCGCATCCTGGCCGGCTTTGTCCTGATAGGCGCCTTGCGGGGCAAACATGGCGTTCCACAGTGCGATGGGCCAGCGTATGTTCAGCGGCCAGGCAATCTTGCCCGGCTGATTGGCCTGCTGTACCGGCTTTACCCCATGCATGAAGAAGGCATAGAGCGCGCGAATGTCTTCATCGCTGTACTTGGCATACGACGGATACGGCATCGCCGGGTACAGGCGATGCCCGTCGGCGGCCACCCCGGAGCGTACCGCCCGGTCGAAGTCGGCCAGGCTGTAGCGGCCAATCCCGGTCTGCGGGTCGGGGGTGATGTTAGTGGTGAAGATCGAGCCCATGGGCGTGGCCATTTCATAGCCGCCGGCAAACGGCGCGCCCTTGGGCGTGCTGTGGCAGGCCACACAGTCGCCGAGCCGGGCGACGTATTCGCCGCGCTGGATCAGTTCAGGCGTGGCCGCTGCCGGCGTCTGGTTGTCCAGCGGCGAATGGGGTGTGCGGGTGACAAACCAGGCCAGGCCCGCAGCCACCGCGACACCGACCACCAGCAGATAGCGTGTTGTTCTGTTCAACGGCTGATTCCTTGCTCAGGTGTCGAAGCGATAGTGCGACAGGGGCATGCTGCGAATCGGCTGCCCGGTCAATCTGGCGACGGCATTGGCCACTGCCGGTGCCACGGCCGGCAACGGCGGCTCGCCGATCCCGCCCATCTTGGCGCCGCTCTCGATCACCGTGACATGCACCCTGGCCATCATGCTCAGCGGCAAGATCCGATACAGGTCGTAATTACGCGCCAGCGGCTGGCCCTCTTCGTATTGCGCTTCTTCGATCAGGGTCTGCGACAGCCCGAGCGCCACCGCGGAGTTGACCTGCGCCTCAATAATTGCCGGGTTGACGATGCTGCCCGGATCGATCGCCTGCCAGATGTCGTGCACCTTGATCTGGCCGTTGTGAATCGATACCTCGGCAATCACCGCCACCTCGGTGCCGAACGGCGAGGCCATGGCAACCCCCCTCGCCCGCCGGCTGCCATCTTCTGCGGTAAACGGGCCGCGCTTCCAGCCGCCGGCCAGGCTGGCCACCGCGTTGAGCAAGTGGGTCAGCCGCTGATTGCCCTGCAACAGCCGCAGCCGCAATTCAAAGGGGTCTTGCTTGCCGGCATCGGCCAGTTCATCGAGAAAGGCTTCGTAGACAAAGTCATTGATCGAGTTGCCCACCGAACGCCAGTAGGCCAGCGACAGCGGCGTTTTGCGGTAACGCTGGGCAATGCGCCGGTCAGGGATGCGGTATTGCTTGCCGGTCAGCCCTTCCACAGCCGTGGGGTCGATTTTCTCACCGCGTTTGTTGGCGATGCCTTCGGTCGGCCCTTCAGTGACGGTGATTGCCTCAAGCGCGACCGGCAATCCCTCGGCGTTGACGTGACCGCGCAGATGCACCACTGACATCGGTCGCAACGGGTCACGCAAGAACTCCTGCTCACGGCTCCAGATCACCTTGACCGGACGCCCGACCGCTTGCGCGAGCAAGATCGCCTGCGGGTAAGGCGAAGCACTCGGGTAGATAAAGTGCCGACCGAAGAAACCGCCCAGCAACGGTGAATGCAGGGTGATGCGCGACGGCTCAAGGCCCGTCAATTTGACGATCTCGGCCAGAAACAGATCCGGGGCCTGGTTAGGCAGCCACACCTCAAGCCCGCCGTCAGCGTTGAAACGCGCCAGCGCCGAGGGCGGCTCCAGCTGGGCGTGGTGCAGGTTCTGGGTATGATAAGTGGCACTCACGGTCTTGCCGGGACCGGCAAAGGCCTTGACCGGATCACCCTCGACCTCACTGTCTTGACCGGGGTCGCGATCGTCCTTGAGCTGCTTGAGGTACGCCGCGCTGGAAAAGTCCGCCGGCATGTAGCGCATGGCGGTATTGTCTTGCGGCTCTCGCCACTCGACCTGCAGCGCTTCGACGGCCCGTTTGGCAGTCCACCAGCGCTGCGCGACGACCGCGACGGCGCCGGGCAGCACATGCACCGAATGGACACCGGGCAGCGCCTGGACCTGCGCCTGGTTGCGCACTTGCTGTACTTCCAGGCCGAGCCGCGGCGCGTGCTGGATAGCCGCCTGCAGCATGTCATCGACCCGGCAGTCGATGGTATACACCGCCTTGCCTGTGGACTTGTCGCGCACGTCCAGGCGCGCCACCGGCTTGCCGATCCAGCGGAACTGCTGCGGGTCTTTGAGTTGCACTCGCTCAGGGTCGGGAACCGGCCGGTCCAGCGCGGCACCGGCCAATTCGCCGTAGCTTGCCGAGCGGCCGGATGCCTGGTGGATGACCCGGCCAGGCTCGGTGGTCAGTTGCGCCACCGGCACCGACCACTGTTCGGCGGCGGCCTCCAGCAGCATCAGGCGTGCAGCGGCGCCGAGCCTGCGCATGGTGGTGTAGCTCGACCGCACCGACATGCTGCCGCCGGTAAAACGTGCGCCTATGTCCATGACCTTGTAGTCGCCACCGGGCGGGGCCATTGCCACGACAAAGCGCTGCGGGTCGGCGTCCAGCTCTTCACCGACGATTTGCGCCAGGCCGGTGAAAATCCCCTGCCCGCCCTCCGCGAAGGGGCTCTTGAAGTGGATGCTGTTGTCCGGACGAATTTCCAGAAACGCCGGCACCCGTGCACCGGGCGCCATTGCCGCCGGGCCTTGAGCGGCACGCGCCTCCCTGAGCGGCAGGCCGAAGCCAATCACCAGCGCGCCAGCGCCAAGACCTGCCGAGGCCAGAAGAAAGCCACGCCGCGAGATATTGACCGGTTCTGCCAACGGAAATTGACCGTCGCCGCCGGTAGGTCGGTTGTGCCTTGCCATGTTTTGTTCTTCCATCGAATGAGGTCGAAAACGCGCGGGTTCAAGCAGGTCCGCTGGAAAGATCAGCAATCGCCGCCTGGATTGCGTTGTAGGTTCCGCACCGGCACAGGTGGGTCATTGCCGCACTGACCTCCTCTGGCGACGGATTGGGCGAGCGTTTGAGCAACGCGGTGGCAGCCATGACCTGGCCGGACTGGCAATAACCGCACTGCGCCACCTGATGCTTGACCCAGGCAGCGACAACCCGCTGACCGAGCTCGTCGTCTTCTATCGCTTCGATGGTGCGAATCTTGCGACCGACCACACCCTCGACCGGCGTGACGCAGGAGCGCACCAGCATGCCGTCGACCATGACCGCACAGGCGCCGCATTGCGCCAGGCCACAGCCGTACTTGGTGCCGGTCAGTCCGATGTCGTCGCGAATCAGCCAGAGCAACGGGGTGCCCGCCTCGGCCTCGACCTCATAGGTCTTGTCGTTGATATTCAACTGCATGGCGCTAATCCCGGTGGGTGAACTGCTTTTTAATATTCATGGCCAGCACTCCGCGCAGCAGAGCCTGGCTGGAAAACTATAGACAGGTTATTTACCCAGAGCCTGGGCAAACCGGGTAGCTCATTACGCTGGATTTCTTGCCTGATCCGCTGGCAAGTAGCGCCGCTTTGAAAAGTACCAGCGCAACCGGCGAAAAGGCATTTTCCGCAAGGGCCGGCGCGCCCATCATCAGCGCCAGACACCACGCTTGTCGCATTCAGGGATAGATCACCGGGCGTAATGCCGCCTTCGCGAGCGAGCTTGTTCCCACATTTTCACCCCTGCGCAGGAGATCGATCATGAGCGTGCGCCTGGCTGTGCCGGTACTCGCCGGGGCTCATCCCGGCATAGCGCAGGAAAAAGCGGCTGAAGTACGCCGGGTCCTTGAAGCCCAGCCGGTAGCAGATCTCAACGGCCGACAGGCCAGTGAACAACAGCAGGCGCCGCGCCTCCTGCATCAGCCGCTCAAGAATCAGCCGCTTGGACGGCAGGTCGGCGATGCGCCGGCAAACATCATTGAGCCGCGCCTCGGTCACGCCAATGCCACTGGCATAACGCGGCAACGCCCAGTGCTCCAGATAATGGCTTTCGATCAGTTCGTTGAAACGGTGGAAAATCTGCAGGTCTTCATGACGTGCAGGCCGCGCTTGCAGCGAACGGGCACACAGCCGCAGCAGGCTGGTCATAATCAACTGGGTCAGGCTGTCCAGCGCGGTGCCGCGTCCGGCACGCCGGTCGTTGATTTCCTCACGCAGTTCCTCGAACAGAAATTCAAGGCGGCGAATCTCTGCGGCGAACGCCGGCCCCAGTTGCGACAGCGCCACGCAAGCGGCCGGCAGTTGCGGCCCCGGTGCCAGGCTGGGGTCTGCCTCGATCAGGTTCCAGACAAGCTGCTGACGCACGGTCAGGACGTGGCCGTCACTGTCGGGTTCGGTGACGAACGAATGCGCGATGGTCGGCGGAGTCAGGAAGAACATCGGGCCGGACTCGACGTATTGCTGGTCATCCAGATACACCCGCACGCTGCCGCTGTTGACGTAATGCACCTGAAAGAAACGGTCATGCCGATGCACCGGCATGTTACGGCCGAAGAAGCCCGCCAGGTTGCCCAGCTTGTCGTAATGCACCTCGGCATCGCTGTAGCGCTGGTCATAGACCTGACCGATGTTGATGTTGGGGATCGGCTGTCGATCGTTCATCTGATCATTCTCGTTGTTGTTTTCCAGCGTCAGTGCGCCTGCAGCCATGCTCCGCCTTTTGCGCGACGCATACCAGTGCCTGGCACTTGACGATCATTAACATCTTAACTTATAAAGTTAATACATTAACAAGTAAACGATCTGGCAGCCGCTGCCCGATCACTGCCAGGAGAACAACATGACCCGTGCCCTGCACGACGTCGCCCATGGCACCCTGCTCGGCGTTGCGCTGAACTATCAGGGTCTGCTGGAGCAGCGTCTCGCCGAATTCGAGCAAGCGCCTTACAAGCAGCCGCCCGTCAAACCGGTGCTGTTCATCAAGACCCCCAATACCCGCAACAGCCATCAAGGCCAGGTCATCCAGCCGCGCGGCGAACGCCTGCAGGCCGGCCCCGCGCTGGGTGTGGTGATCGGCAAGTCGGCCAGCCGGGTCAGCCTTGAGAATGCCCTGGCGCATGTGTCCGGTTACCTGATCGTCAATGAGTTCAGCCTGCCCGAAGACAGCTATTACCGTCCGGCGGTCAAGGCCAAGTGCCGCGATGGTTTCTGCGCGTTGGGCCCTGAACTGGTGCCTGCCGCGCAGGTGGCGGACGCCGGCCAACTGACCCTGGAACTGTTCGTCAACGGCGAACTGCGCCAGCAAAACAGCACCGCCAACTGGGTGCGCAATGTCCCGCAACTGATCGCCGAAATCAGCGAGTTCATGACCCTGCACGAAGGCGATGTGTTGATCACCGGCACCCCGGAAGGCCGCGTCGATGTCGTGCCCGGTGACCGTGTCGAGGTGCAGATCAGCGGCCTGGGCCGACTGAGCAACAGCATCGTCGCCGAACAGGAGCCACGCCCATGAAACACGCTCGCATTGGCTTTGAAGGCCAGGTCCACAACGTGCAGGTCGAAGTCGGCGATGACACCAGTCTGAGTGTGCGTCTGGCCGATGGCCGCGTGCTGGTTGAGGACCAGGTGCAGTGGCTGCCACCGGCCACCGGCAACATGTTCGCGCTGGGCCTGAACTACGCCGATCACGCCGCAGAACTGGCCTTCGCGCCGCCCACCGAGCCACTGGCCTTCGTCAAGTCGCCGGGCACCTACACCGGCCACCGGCAAATCAGCTGGCGCCCGGACAACGTCGCCTACATGCACTACGAGTGTGAGCTGGTGGCGGTAATCGGCAAGCCGGCACGTAACGTCAAGCGTGAAGACGCCTTGCAGTATCTGGCCGGTTACACGGTGTGCAACGACTATGCGATCCGCGATTACCTGGAGAACTACTACCGGCCCAACCTGCGGGTCAAGAACCGCGACGCCACCACCCCGGTCGGGCCGTACATCGTCGACGTAGCCGATGTGCCAGACGCAAGCAACCTCAAGCTGCGGACCTGGATCAACGGCGAGCTGAAGCAGGAAGGCACCACCGCTGACATGATTTTCGATATCCCTTACCTGATCGAATACCTGTCCAGCTTCATGACCCTGCAGCCGGGCGACATGATCGCCACCGGCACGCCCGAGGGCCTGGCCGATGTGCTGCCGGGCGATGAGGTGGTGGTGGAAGTCGAAGGCGTCGGCCGGCTGGTCAACCGAATCGTCAGCGAAGCTGATTTCTTCAAGAACAATAAGGCGTGAGCAGCATGATCAAACACTGGATCAATGGCCGTGAGGTCGAAAGCAAAGACGTATTCGTCAACTACAACCCGGCCACCGGCGAAGCCATCGGCGAAGTTGCCAGCGGCGGCGCCGAGGAAGTCGCCCAGGCGGTAGCTGCGGCCAAGGAAGCCTTCCCTAAGTGGGCCAACACGCCGGCCAAAGAACGCGCCCGGCTGATGCGCAAGCTCGGCGAGCTGATCGACCAGAACGTGCCGAAGCTGGCCGAACTGGAGACCCTGGACACCGGTCTGCCGATCCATCAGACCAAGAACGTGTTGATCCCCCGCGCCTCGCATAACTTCGATTTCTTTGCCGAAGTCTGCACCCGCATGGACGGCCACACCTACCCGGTGGACGACCAGATGCTCAACTACACCCTGTACCAGCCGGTGGGTGTCTGTGGCCTGGTGTCGCCGTGGAACGTGCCGTTCATGACCGCGACCTGGAAAACCGCGCCGTGCCTGGCGCTGGGCAACACTGCGGTTCTGAAAATGTCCGAGCTGTCACCGCTGACCGCCAACGAACTGGGCCGTCTGGCCGTTGAAGCCGGCATTCCCAACGGCGTGCTCAACGTGATCCAGGGCTATGGCGCAACCGCTGGCGACGCACTGGTTCGCCACCCGGACGTACGTGCCATCTCGTTCACCGGCGGCACCGCCACCGGGCGCAAGATCATGCAGACCGCCGGCCTGAAAAAATACTCCATGGAGCTGGGCGGCAAGTCGCCGGTACTGATTTTCGAAGACGCCGATCTGGACCGCGCCCTGGATGCGGCGCTGTTCACCATCTTCTCGCTCAACGGCGAACGCTGCACCGCCGGCAGCCGGATCTTCATTCAGCAAAGCGTCTACCCGCAGTTCGTTGCTGAATTCGCGGCCCGCGCCAAACGGCTGATTGTCGGTGATCCAACTGATCCGAAGACTCAAGTCGGCTCGATGATCACCCAGGCGCACTACGACAAAGTCACCGGCTACATCAGGATCGGCATCGAAGAAGGCGCCACCCTGCTGGCCGGTGGCCTGGAGCGTCCGGCCAACCTGCCTGCGCACCTGGCCAAGGGGCAGTTCATTCAGCCCACCGTGTTCGCCGACGTGAACAACAAGATGCGCATTGCCCAGGAAGAGATCTTCGGCCCGGTGGTGTGCCTGATCCCGTTCAAGGACGAAGCCGAGGCTCTGCAACTGGCCAACGACACCGAGTACGGCCTGGCCTCGTACATCTGGACCCAGGACATCGGCAAGGCTCACCGCCTGGCACAAGGCATCGAAGCTGGCATGGTGTTCATCAACAGCCAGAACGTGCGCGACCTGCGCCAGCCATTCGGCGGCGTGAAGGGTTCAGGCACCGGCCGTGAAGGCGGCCAGTACAGCTTTGAAGTATTTGCTGAAATCAAGAACGTGTGTATTTCAATGGGCAGCCACCACATCCCGCGCTGGGGGGTATAAGGCAGCTGCAAGCTTGAAGCGACAAGCTGCAAGAAAGAGCGTAACGCTTCTGGCTTGTAGCTTGCCGGTTGGCGCTCAATTAACAATAAAAACCGGGAGAACCACCATGGGCAAACTTGCTCTGGCTGCCAAGATCACTCACGTTCCGTCGATGTACCTGTCGGAGCTGCCCGGCCCGCGCCAGGGCTTTCGTCAGGCGGCGATCGACGGGCATCACGAGATCAGCCGACGCTGCCGCGAACTGGGCGTCGACACCATCGTGGTGTTCGACACCCACTGGCTGGTCAATGCCAATTATCACGTGCTGTGCGGGCCGCATTTCAAAGGCGTGTACACCAGCAATGAACTGCCGCACTTCATCAGCAACATGGAGTACGAATTCCCCGGCAACACCGAACTGGGCAAGCTGCTCGCGCAAGAGTGCAACCGCTTCAACGTCGAGACCATGGCCCACCACGCCACGACTCTGGGGCCGGAATACGGCACCCTGGTGCCGATGCGTTACATGAACCAGGACCAGCACTTCAAGGTGATTTCGGTCTCGGCGCTGTGCACCTCGCATTACCTCAACGACAGCGCACGGCTGGGCTGGGCCATGCGCAAAGCGGTCGAGGATCACTACGACGGCACCGTGGCGTTCCTGGCCAGCGGCTCGCTGTCACACCGCTTCGCCCAGAACGGCCAGGCGCCGGACTTTGCCACCAAAGTCTGGAGCCCGTTCCTGGAAACCCTCGACCACCGCGTGGTGAAGATGTGGGAAAACGCCGAGTGGCCGGAGTTCTGCGGCATGCTCCCCGAATACGCAGCCAAGGGTCACGGCGAAGGCTTCATGCATGACACCGCGATGCTGCTTGGTGCGCTGGGCTGGTCGGACTATGACGGCAAAGCGGAAGTGCTGACGCCCTACTTCGGCTCCTCGGGCACCGGGCAGATCAACGCGCTGTTCCCGGTCACGCCGCAGGATGGCTCGGCGATTCCACCGGCCCAGGCCGCCAATCCGGCGGCGGTGGCGTCCACGAGCCGGCTGTAAAACCGGTTGCGGCACTGGTTGCAGGATCGGCTGCAGGACCGGCCGTAGGACCGGCTTTAGCCGGGAAAGGGCCATTCCAGACGCAGCATTCATGGCGCCTGGAAAATTCGCGACCAAAACCGATCGCCGCCCGGGCGCTCCCACAGCGTTGCAACCCTATTCAGGAACACATCCTCATGCCCCATCTGGTCCTGCTCTACACCGCCGACCTGGAACACCAAGCCGATATTCCCGGCCTGTGCCGTGCGCTGGCCGACAGCATGCTTGAACAACGCGATGAAACCGGCAAGGCGGTGTTCCCCACCGGCGGCACCCGGGTGCTGGCCTATCCGGCGGCGCACAGCGCGGTGGCTGACGGCCAGGGCAACTATGGCTTTTTATACGCCAACCTGCGCATGGGCAGCGGTCGAAGCGCTGCGGTGCACAAAGCGGTCGGTGACAACCTGCTGAGCGTGCTGCGCCAGCGTCTGCAGCCGATCCTCGATCAACGCCCGGTGGGCATCACCCTGCAGGTCGATGAAAGCCACAACCAGGTCTATGACGGCAAGCACAGCAGCCTGCACCCCTTGTTCAACAAGAGCACCTGACTGCCGCCAAAGAACCCAGCCGTGTCGTCTCAACCAACAAAAAGTACAAGACCATGAGCGCAACCCACTCTGCCGCAAGCGCCGCTGCTGAGCACAACCTCAGCGACGCCACGCACCGCACCGTCACCTGGCGGCTGATGCCGCTGTTGCTGGTGTGCTACCTGTTCGCCCACCTGGACCGCATCAACATTGGTTTTGCCAAGATGCAAATGAGTGCCGACCTGCACTTCAGCGACACCGTCTATGGCCTGGGTGCCGGGCTGTTCTTCGTCGCCTATGCGCTGTTCGGGGTGCCCAGCAACCTGGCACTGGAACGGGTCGGGCCACGCCGCTGGATCGCCTGCCTGATGGTGGTCTGGGGGCTGTTGTCTGCCGGTATGTTTCTGGTCCAGAGCCCAAGCGGCTTCTACACCCTGCGCTTTTTGCTGGGGGTGGCCGAGGCCGGGTTCTTTCCGGGCATTCTGGTCTACCTCAACCGCTGGTACCCGGCACGCCGCCGTGCGCAGATCACCGCGTTGTTTGCGATTGCGGTACCGATGGCCGGAGTGATTGGCGGCCCGCTGTCCGGGGCCATCCTGGAGTGGTTCAACGGCACCGGCGGGCTGCGCGGCTGGCAGTGGATGTTTGTCCTGGAGGGCTCGCCGGTGGTATTGCTCGGCTTGCTGGTCTGGCGGGTGCTGCCGGAGCATTTCAGCCAGGTCGGCTGGCTCAGCGCTGCGCAGAAGCAACGCCTGGGCGAAGAACTGGCCGCCGAAGAGCAGCGCAAAACCATCACCTCGTTCGCCGGGATCCTGCGTGATGCTCACGTATGGCTGCTGGTGGCGATCTACTTTGCCGTGATGCTGGCGGTCAATACCCTGGCATTCTGGATGCCGACCCTGATTCACGGCGCCGGCATTGGCCGCGACAGCATGGTCGGCCTGCTCAGTGCGATTCCTTACCTGGCCGGTGTGCTGTTCATGCTCGCCTGCGGACGCTCGTCAGACCGCCATCGTGAACGCCGCTGGCACCTGTGCGTGCCGCTGCTGATGTGCGCGCTTGGCATTGCCGTGACCGGCGTCACGCCAGCCAGCGCGGTGCCGGTCATGGCCGGGCTGATCATCGCCGGCATGGGTGCCAGCGCCGCACTGCCGATGTTCTGGCAATTGCCGCCGGCCTTTCTCTCGCTGCGCGCCATCGCCGCCGGCATCGGCCTGATCAGCTCGTTTGGCAGCATTGCCTCGTTTCTCGCGCCCTACCTGATCGGCTGGATGCGCGACACCACTCACAGCGCCAGCCTGGCCCTTTATGTGCTGGCGCTGCTCATCGCCCTGGGCGGCCTGCTGGTGTTGCGTACCCCGGCCGCTATCGTCAATCCGCAATAAGGAGCTTTCCATGCTTGCCCCTACCCTCATCCAGCAAGCCGCCGAGCGGCTCGACCAGGCCGAACGCTCCCGCGAGCAGGTTGGCCAGTTCTCTCTGCAATACCCGGACATCAGCATCGAAGACGCCTACGCCATCCAACGTGCCTGGGTCGCCCGCAAGATCCGCGACGGGCGCAAGCTGGTCGGCCACAAGATCGGCCTGACCTCCCGCGCCATGCAGGTGTCGTCGAACATCACCGAACCGGACTACGGCGCGCTGCTCGATGACATGTTTTTCGACGAAGGCACCGACATCCCGTTCAATCGCTTCATCGTGCCGCGCGTGGAGGTGGAGCTGGCGTTCATCCTCGGCAAGCCGCTCAAAGGCCCGAACGTGACGATCTTCGATGTGCTCGATGCCACTGAGTGGGTGGTTCCGGCGCTGGAAATCATCGATGCCCGCATCCAGCAGGTCGACCCGCAGACCCAGGTCACCCGCAAGGTGTTCGACACCATTTCCGACAACGCCGCCAATGCCGGCGTGGTCATGGGCGGCAAGCCGGTACGCCCTACCGACATCGACCTGCGCCGGGTGCCAGCGGTGCTTTACCGCAATGGCGTAATCGAAGAGTCCGGGGTTTCGGCTGCCGTGCTCAATCATCCAGCCAAAGGCGTGGCGTGGCTGGCCAACAAACTGGCGCCGTATGACGTCACCCTGCAGGCTGGGCAGATCATTCTGGGTGGCTCCTTCACCCGACCGGTCGCCGCCAGGCCGGGCGACACCTTCCACGTCGATTACGACCAGTTGGGCAGCATTGCCTGCCGTTTCGTGTAACCCCCTTTGAAATGCTGTAGGAGCTGCTTTAGCAGCGAAAAGACCACGCCAGGCATCACATTCATTATGTCGGGCAGACTTCGCGGCCAAAGTCGCTCCTACCCAGGAGCCCCCCCATGGATATGCCTATCAATACCTTCAAGCAGCGCCTGCAATCGGGCGAGGCGCAAATCGGTCTGTGGCTGGGTCTGGCCGACCCGTATTGCGCCGAGCTGGCGGCCAATGCCGGTTTCGACTGGCTACTGATCGACGGTGAGCACGCGCCCAATGATCTGCGGGGTCTGCTCGGTCAGCTGCAAGCGGTGGCGCCCTACCCTGGCCAGGCGGTGATTCGTCCGGTGATCGGTGATACAGCGCTGATCAAACAGGTTCTCGATATTGGTGTGCAGACGCTGCTGGTGCCAATGGTCGAAAGTGCCGAGCAGGCCCGTGAGCTGGTGCGCGCGATTCACTATCCGCCCAACGGAATACGCGGGGTGGGCAGCGCACTGGCGCGGGCTTCGCGCTGGAACACGATTGACGGTTACCTGGATAAGGCCGACGAGCAGATGTGCCTGCTGGTACAGATCGAGAATCTGGAGGGTCTGGCGCGGCTGGACGAGATTGTCGCGGTAGAGGGGGTCGACGGGGTGTTTATTGGCCCGGCGGACCTGAGTGCGGCCATGGGGCATCGGGGTAATCCCGGGCATCCTGAGGTGCAGGCGGCGATCGAGGATGCGATTGTGCGGATCGGTCAGACCGGCAAGGCGGCAGGGATTCTCAGCGCCGACCAGAAGCTGGCACGGCGGTACATTGAGCTCGGAGCAAAGTTTGTAGCAGTAGGGGTGGATACGACCGTGCTGATGCGGGGGTTGCAGACCCTGGCGGCGGCATTCAAGGACGGGCCTGCGCCGAGCAGTGGGGGCGGGGTTTACTGATTTTGCGGGCGTGCGCCGCCCGTTCGGGCTGCAGCAATGGTTCAAGCCAAGCAGGATTGGGCTTAAGTTAAACGCTATACATCTCTGTGGGAGCTACCTTGGTAGCGAAGAGGCCGGTAAGGTCACAGCAACAGCTGCGAATGTACCGCCGTCTTCGCGACCAAGGTCGCTCCTACAGGAGCAGGCGGCATTTAAGTGAACAAAAGTGGCTTAAATGTGAGTGGGTGTTTCAGAAGTGACGAGGAGCCAAAGAACCGTCGCTTCAATCCCTCGCATAACACCCGCGCCAGACAACTGATTTTCCAAGTTATTTATAAAAACCCAAACCAGCCTGAGCCGTGCCGCAGAGCGCTTTTTACAATTGGCCGGCTATCTGTCACCCATTTTTTTCTGATCTCAACTTGACGAACTCAAAAGAGCACCAATAATCTGATGCCGTAATGCCATTATCGGTATTCAGCACCAGAGCATGTATCGCGCAAGTGCCCAACGGAGGGGCGGTTCGGATGAGTTCGACTTACGAGATTTTTCCAAAGATTGGTGTTGCCCGTCTTGGTAACAGCCCCACAGAGTTTTATTTATCGCCACAAGCCACCGGGGGCTTACCCCTTGAATGTGACGCACAGGGCAATCTGCAACTGGATAACGGCAAGCCCAGGTTCGTCAATGCCTTCAAAGACAGTGTTGGTCGTATCAAGCGCCAGGCTGCCAAGTTTCAGATTGTCCGCACTGATGGTACTAGCCCGCAACCAGTCACACTTGACAGTGAAGAAATCAGTTCCATTGAGTGGACTGTCCATATCGCTAACAAGAAGCCGATCTGGTACACGTTTTCCGAGTTGCAGGGCAATCTGGAGTTTGGTCCAGACAACAGTTATGAAGCCCAACATATTCCGGTTAACAACTCCAATGTCACCGACCCCGTGGCGCGTCAGCAACTGATTATTGACCCGGGTCCGCGCAGTATTTCCGGGGCCGGGCAAAACATTCAATTCTCGCGCTATAACATCCCGAGCGATTATTCAAAAGGTTCGTTCCCGCCCGTGGGTTCGGGTGGAGAGCAAATTGATGTATTGGGCGAGCTGAAAACCGACAGCAGCGGCAATCTTGTGGCACTGGGTGGTTTTGGCAAGGTGACGGGGTCAGGAGAAATATCTTCATTTCGGGGTGCCTCCGGGTATTGGGATGATATCTCCGACGGTTTTGTCTGTGCGCAAATCACCCTGCGCGATGGCAGTAAAATCACACCTGAGCCGGCATGGCTGATCGTTGGCAGTCCGAAGTATGTGCCCGAGGTGGTCAACGTCATCACCCTCGCCGATACCTTGTACGATGTAGCCGTTCGCCAGATGGGGGCAGATCCGAGCCTGTTTGATTCGGAGCAGCACACGGCGCAAAACTCGGCCGATTATTTTGCCGAGATCGGAAAATATTGTCCGTTGTACGGCTTCAATCCCACGTTCAAAATCAACTTCGACGCCCATATTCAGCCGATTCTGGATGCCCTGTCCCGCTACAAATGGGTCGCCAACGTTCCCACCATGGATGAGTTTGCCAGGCCGTCTTTTGACATGCGTGATAGCAGTGACGCGAACCGTGAACTGCGCATGGCCTACTTCAAATACTTCCGCGTTCCGCTCTTGCCCGCAGACTACGACAGCCATTACGCCGACATGGAATTCGGTCCGGCCCAGCTTGAGCGCGACGGTCAGCCGATGATGCCGCTCAATTCCGGTGATAACTCCGTCACCAATTTTGGCCCCATTTATAAATTCCTGACCCTCACCGCCACCCAGTACTTCTTTCTCTACCAATGGGCGAAGGGTAACTTTACGACAGCCCGCTCAAGCGGCAGCACGTCCCATCGCTCGGTGCAGAAATACTATCATCAGCTCCATCATGCGGCCGAAGAGGCTCCGCAAACCCAACTGGCGCTGGCAGATATCAGCAACTGTGTCGGCGGGCCCTTCTCACCAGGCATCGAAGTGACCTGGAGCATGCGCAGTGCCAATCTCTATGATGCGCCTTTCCATATCATGCTGGCCCATGCCAATTCGGGGCAAACCGATATGCAGGCACACTATCGGGAATATGGCCTGTCGATTCAAAGCCGTAATGAAACCGCCCCAGATGCTGATGGCAAGAAAATTGGTTGTGAACCGGGGGACTTGACCAAACGCATGGCAATCCCGTGGATGGCCGACTTTCAGGAATGCACGGTTCAGACCCCGAATATTTCCGATATCAATATCAACCAACTTTCCGATGGTTCCGGAATTGAACTGCCGCCGACCTATTATGTGTACTGGTGGCCGCCACAAAGCCCGTTCAATGTCATGACTGGCGCCACTCACCCGCAAGATCAGGTGCTGGACGCTTATGTCAGCCAGATTGACGGGCAGCCCGTTATCCCGGCCGGACAGAATGTTGAATATCAACGCGGCATTTTTTCGAAAGAAGACATGATCAGCAACTGGTCGGCGCTGGGCTTTGTCGTTAATCAGGGGAGTAACGAAATCCCCTATCTGGTGGAGAAAGAGCGTAACTTTGGGCAGTTGGCGCAGTTCAAAATGAATAACGATTACGCCATCAGACTTAAAGCCCAAGGTAAGTAAACGTCATGACCGGTTCTGTCGACGAAACAATACCGTGTTTCGATGTCGTGATAATCGGGGGCGGGCCGGCCGGTATCTCGGCCGCCTTGACTCTGCTAAAACGCACCGATATCTCGGTTCTGGTAGTAGAGGCCGGTCATTATGACCGGCCCAAGTCGGGTGAGTCCTTATCACCCGGCGTTCGCAACCTGCTGGATTACCTGGCGGTGTGGGATGATTTTGCCGGGATGGCACCGTTGCAGACCTGGGGTAACCAGGCCGCCTGGGGCAGTGAGCAGTTGGCGTCGTTCGACTTCATGTTCAACGTCCACGGGCACGGTTGGGCGATTGACCGCGCCCGTTTTGAACACATGATGGCCCGCCTGGTGAGCCAGCGCGGCGGGCGGCTGGAGTGTGATACCCGCTGCCTGGCGGTGCGTCAGTTGATGCCTGATCGTGATCAATATGATGGCTGGCAACTGACACTGCGCAACAGCGGTGACCACGAGCATGCGGTGCGTGCCAGAGTGGTGATTGATGCTGCCGGCCGGACATCGCGATGGAATGAGGCGCTGCACCACCGCCATGATGATCTGGTCGGCGTCAGCGCTCTGCTGACGGCCTCTGCAACCCATTCGCCGGCGGCCTTGACGACCGTTGAGACCGTGGCCAATGGCTGGTGGTATGCGGCCCCCGTACCCGGAGGCCGCGTTGCAGTGTCGTTCATGAGTGATTCGGACATCATTCATCAGAACAAGCTGTCGCGACCGGAGAACTGGCTGACAGCCCTGGCGGGCACGCGCCATATCGCCGAGCTCATCAATCCTGCCGGGAACGATGTCGAGTTACGCACTGATCCGGCCTTCTCGGCCTGCCTTGTGCCTGGCTCAGGCTGCGGGATCATTCCTGCCGGGGATGCAGCGGCATCGTTTGACCCACTCTCCTCCGGCGGTATTCCTCACGCTCTGGCCACAGGTATACAGGCCGCCCGTGCTGCTTCGGATCGCCTGCATGGTGAGGGGCTACTGATCTCGGCCTACGAGACCGCCATTGCCGCTGACTTTCGCCAGTACTTGCGTACACGCTGGCGCATTTACGGCATGGAAACCCGCTTTGGCACTTCACCTTTCTGGGTGAGGCGGCAAACACCGGTTTCGCTACCGCCGGAAAACATCCTGATTGCCGATTCACATACCGACAGCCAGACCATCTTCCTGCCCCGCCAGGTGGCGGATCTGATCCGCCATACAGCCATCAACCCCATTTCGGCGGCTGAGCTGATCGGCAAGGTCGGGGCATCCTGCCCTGCCTACCCGGCTGAGCGGCTGATTCTGGGGGTACAGGACATGATCGGTAAGGGCTTGACGAGCTACCCGCTATCGGCCTGATGTGATGTACGAAACGTACGGCGACGATCCCTGACGCAACAACGACAGTGAGTCGCCGTACACCCTCCACAGCGCCTTGAGGCGTCTGGCATACGCCTCGGGTGTTGCATAGAGAAGCTCTACATGGAGGCTGTCGACGATGCCTTGCCAGGCATCGCAGTACAGCTCCAGGTCGGTATCATCCATCTGCGGGTAACACTGGGCGAGCAGTGGTCTGAACAACTGGCGCATCTGGGCCAGGTACTCTTCGAAGCCTGCACTGATCATTGGGCGCAAGACTTCTGGCGGGTAGAAGGCCGCGCGCAACAGGCAGCGCAACGAGGCCGATGCCTGGTAACGCTCGGCCAACTGGTGGACCAACAGGCCGCCCGGCACGCTATTGAGCTCGCTGGCGGTATCGAAGCAGCTTTGCATGTGCAGCCGTTCGTTTTCCAGAGCGCGTTCAAACACCACGCTGTAGAGCTCATCCTTGCTGGAGAAATGCGCATACAGCGACGGCTTGCGCATATTGGCCAGGATCGCGATGTCGTTGAGCGACGAACCGTCATAGCCGCGTTCGGCGAAATGCTCAATGGCCAGGCAGCAGATGCGTTCAGCCGAGGCACTCAGGGTTTTCATCAGTGTTTTCCTGCCAATCACTATTGTAGTGGCTCGCGCCAGTAATGCCGGTGGGGACCATACGGGGCTACGCCGAGTCCCGGCATGGCCCCCGCCCCTCCCATACAGCCTATCGACACCTAAATCTACCTATCGATAGGAAGGATAACTGGCCACTATAAAAACCTTCTCGCAAAGAGGCAAACGCTCCAGGTTATGGGTTGTGCTGCCTCACGCCGCGCCAGCCGCATGGGTCAGGCTGACACTGCGGAAATCCTTGGGCGACTGTTCAAACTGCTTCTTGAATGAGCGGCTGAAATGCGCCGAGTCGGTGAAGCCCCATTTGTAGGCAATGGTGGTGATCGATTCGCTGCGCAGGAAAGGATTGGCCAGGTCTTCGGCACTGCGTTTGAGCCGTGCACGCTGAATGTAACGGCACACACTGTCGCCTTCATCTTCGAACAAGCGATACAGATGCCGCACCGAGATGTTCAGGCGCCCCGCCAGCACCGCCGGGTTCAGGCCGGGCTGGCCCAGCGATTCGTCGATCAGCTTCTGCACACAACTGCGCAGGTTGACACTGCCTGACGCGCTCAAGTCGGTACAGGCCTCATCGCTGTGTTCCAGCGCCGATGGCAGCAGCGAGATCAGTGCATTCTGCAAGCCGTGCTCATCGGTTGCGACGGACTCGTCATCGCGGGTGTCCTTGCAAATCTGATCCATCAACACATGCAGCATGCGCCCGCAGGTCTTGGCGGCAGATACCTTGCCGAAGGCCAGCCGCTGGTTTTTCAGCCCCTTGAGTACATCCTGGCGCGGCAAGGATAGCGAGGCGTGTTCGATCAGGCCGAACGGGGTAATTTCACAGTAGCCGCTCGAGTCCATCAGCAACATGTCGCCCGGCGCCAGCTTGATGCTGATGCCGTGCTGGGTGATCTGTGAATAGCCACTGCGCTGGCTGACCAGAAAACAGTCCTGGTCGTTGTCCAGGTCGGCATTGCCGGCCTGACGGACGATATTGCCAGCGTTGGTGCGCAGGCTGGCCAACTCCAGACCGGAGCGTGTCCAGGTGCAGATCTCACCGATGAACAGTGAGCGATTGAACGCAAGGTCAGTCTCGAAGCGGCCACAGATGGCGCGCAGTCGGGTATTCCATTGTTCAAGGGCATTGCGGGCGATTTGATCAGTGTTCATACCTGCCTCCACGATGAATCTTGTTGTTATGCGCTTATTGATAACATGTTAATAATAAGCACACAACTTCACTTGAATCGTTCATGTATAGGCAGGATACGTGCCAGTCGACCTAGATCTCGCGCAAGACGCGGGACAAGGCATTCAGCGCCGCGAACAGGCTGGTTTTTTGTTCTGCGCTGATAGCGATATAGCGACGAAACGCAGGCATGCGGTTGACCACTTCACTGCCGCCCATATGCTCCAGACGCACCGTCCACTGGCCGTCAGCAGCGTCCAGAAGCAGACGTTTGAAGTCCAGCGGCATCAGGGCCTCACGCAGCGGCTGATCCAGCTCCAGTGCCTGACGCAGCGTAGCGAGTGCTGCGCTATCACCACCCCGGCGCCGGCAACGCAAGCCGCTGCGGCGGATCGAACCGGTATGGTGCAGCTCATAACGCCCGGCGCACTGATTTGCGCCCGGCACCTGCAGCACAAACTCACTCATCACCAGGTGCATCAGCAATTGCGACTCGGTGCGCTCGCGCACCTCAACCATCAGGCCATCGAGGCTCACTCGCGCCAGGCGCGGCTCAAGCTGCTGCCAGCCGCTGAGCGCCAGGTTGCGCCGCAGGCACTCAAGCGTCACGCCAGGCCGGTAACCGGCCGGATCACGCGGGGCGGTCAGGCCATCAAACAGTCTTGAAAGCATCACGGGCTGCAGCCTCCGGGTGAATGCCTGGTTGGTTGGCGAACTCTTTGGCCAGTACGTCTTCGACCCTGGCTGGCTTGAATGGATGGACCTTCTGTATCACCAGCGTCCAGAACAATGCATAGGCGGCAGTGCCCGCGAGCATGATGCCGAACGGTACGTAGATATCTGCAGGATTCATCCCGGGTGGGGTGATAAACCACATGCCCAGCAGGATGCCGACACTGGAGACGATCTGCGGCAACGGGAACAGCGGCGAGCGATAGGCGCGCGGCAGGTCCGGGCGGCGGATACGCAGGCTGACCACCGACAGGGTCACCAGCAGATAAGCCGTGCTCCAGGCACACACCGCCGCCAGCACCAGGTTGATAATGTTGTCGGTGTTACCGCCCAGATACCAGGCATGCACGCATGGGATCAGCATCGCGACCAGAATGCACAATAGCGGCGTCTTGAAGCGCGGGCTCAGGTAGGTGAACACCTTGGGTAACGCACCGTCGACCGCCATGCCATAGATGATTCGCGGCACGCCGGCCATCAGCGTGTTGATGGTCGCTGCACCGGCGAACAGAAAACCGATACCCAGCCAGATCGGGCCGATATCGCCCATTACCTGCTCGGCGAATTTCGGGATGGCCATGGGTGTGTCGAGCAAGTGCACGCCGGTAGCGGCGTCCAGCACCACGTTCTCCACCTGGCGCTTCATCGCAGCGCCGTAGATGAACATGCAGCTCGCCACGCCCAGCAATCCCAGGATCATCGCCTTGGGCATGACCTGAGCCGAACGGCGCAAGTCCGGCGCCAGCGGGGTGACGAACTCGCAGCCGACGAACATGAACATCGCCATGCCCACCAGCGACAGAATGGTCACCAAGTCAGTACCGACCAGCGACGCACCGAACAGCCCGTCGAGCTGCACCGCCGGCGCGGCGATCAGGCCCAGCACACCGAAGGTCATCAGGGTCACCCACATGCCGAAAGTCAGGATGATCTCGGCCTTGCCGAACGCACTGACGCCAAAGGCATTGAGGATACCCAGCACCACCACGAACCCTACGCCCAGCAACCAGGAACCGCCGGCCGATTCGGCCAGGGTATTGAGGTGCTCGAAATTCACCAACGCCATGACCCCGGCCAGGATGGTCTCGGCGGTGCCGGCAAAAACGTGGACGATCAGGTAAGCCGCCAATGTGCCCATAATGGCGAAAAAGCGTCCCAGACCGCAGTTGATGTAGTCATATACGGAGCCTGTGGTCGGCAGGATTGAGGCCGCCTCGGCAAAGGTGGTGGCCTGCGCCAGCATCATGATCACCGCCAGGATCATGGCCAGGGCAAAGGCGCTGCCGCCGATGCCGAAGCCCATGGTCGCGGTGAGAATCACCGGGCTTGCCATGATCAGGCCGATGGTACTGGCCAGCGCGGTGGGAAACCCCACTGTGCCGCGATTCAGATGCTCAGTGAGCTGTTGGTTGAGTGACATGCTGGACCCCTGCTGTTCTAGTCGTTCGATCAGGCAATGCAAACAATCGCCGACAAGTATTGCGCCACTCCCCTGTCAAGCGATGCCAGCCGACGATCGCCGCACTGCGCCATGCAATCACTGTGCGCCGGCCCTCCTTCAACGTCTTGCCCATGGCTGACGGCGATTTTGTTGCAGCCTGCCAGCATCGAGGCCATGGCGGACAGATACAAATGGCTGGCACGCTCGGCAAAGACCTGCCGCCTTGCAATACCCCTAACTGATGGCAACCCACGTCCATTAGAAAAAAGGGGCAACACCATGGAGCGCTTTACCCGACGTAATACCCTGGCTCTGGTCATCGGCCTGAGCAGCCTGCTCGGCGTCAGTCAGAGCCAGGCCATCGAACTGTACAGCGATGAAGACACCCAACTAACGGGTAACTTCCTCGCCGTCTACGGCCACTTCAACAGCCGCAAGAACTACGACGGCACGCCAGGCGGTTCGACCTGGCGCGAGGGGTTCATCAAATACGGGCTGAGCGCCAGCCAGGGCCTGGCGGGCTTTGGCAGCCTGTATGGCACCGCAAACCTGGTCAGTTCAGCCACTTGGGGCGACGGCGATGCGGCCGGCTACACCAATGGCAGTGAGCGCACGACAAAATTCGACGAAGCCTTTGCCGGCTGGAAGTCCGGTGACCTGTTTCCAGTGCTGGGCAAGGATGGTGTCGATCTGTCATGGGGACGCCAGGTCATTACCCTGGGAGACGGTTTCATCATCAACGACGACGGTATCAACCTGGGTAAAGGTATCGCTGACGGTGACATGAACCGCGGCGGCGCCTACTATCTGGCCGCCCGTCACGCCTTCGACAAAACGGCAGTATTGCGCCTGGGCGGCAAGGATGGCCTGCATGGCAGCCTGTTGTGGTTCAAGTCCGACAACCGTGCCCAGGCCAATACCGAACTGGCCGCCGCGACCCTGGAATACAGCGCTGCGCCAGGCACCCTGGGCCTGACCTGGATCCACGGTCTGGGCGTCGACAAGCAATACGCCAGTGACTTTCAGCGCCAGCGTGACGGCATGAACATCTACAGCCTGCGTGGCGCCGGTAATGCCGGCATCGACAACGCACACTTCTCGTTCGAATACGCCAGGCAAACCAAGGACGCAGGTCACGAGCAAGCCTGGTACACCGAGGCCGGCTACACCTTCGCCGATCTGCCCTGGAGCCCGGACCTGAGCTACCGCTACAGCCGCTACTCCGAGGGTTGGGACTCGATGTTCAATGGCCAGAACCGTGGCTTTGGCACCTGGTTCCAGGGTGAGGTCACCGCCAACTATGCCGGCCCCTTCAACAGCAACACCGCCATTCACCATCTGGGCCTGAAGGTCAAGCCGCTGGACAACCTGACCATCGGCGCCCTGTTCTTTGACTACCGGACCTTGCACACCGGCCAGGCGCTCAACCTCGATGGCCGCGAAGCCGACCTGTATGTCGAATGGGCGGTCAATGATCACCTGATCATCACCCCGCTGGTCGGCCTGTACAAACCGCGCAAGGATCAGGACAACGGCGGAAACCAGGTCGGTGGCAACGGCACCAACGTCTACAGCCAGCTGATTGTCGCGGTCCCGTTCTGATAGTCAGCAGCGAGCTTGTGGTTAATGCTGATCAGTCAAGGCCGACGCGATCCTTGTCGGACCTTGGTCTGGTCGGCAGATTGACGAAGGCGGCGTGAGATCCACTGCGAATGTGCTGGTTTCATCGCCGCTTTCGCGAGCAACCGGAACGCCGACCGGCTGCTACTGAACACTCCTGCAGCTAGCCCCTAACGCCGCGCATCACGCACCAGCATGGTCTGGATCTGCTGGGTCGCGTGGCGGGTGCTTTCGGCCAGCTTCTTGACCTCATCGGCGACCACCGCAAAGCCGCGGCCCACCTCGCCGGCACGGGCCGCTTCAATCGCCGCATTGAGGGCCAGCAGGTTGGTCTGTTCGGCAATCCCCTTGATCACCCCGACCACCGTGGAAATCTGCGCGTAAGTCGCCTGGTTCTGCTCCAGCATCTGCGCGTGACTGGCCTGGGCCGAACGCTCGTCGCTGATATCGCGCACCGCGCCCATCACCCGTTGCAGCACACCGCGCTCGTCACGGATCGCCCGGCCCCGCTCGCGGCACCAGATATAGCCACGGGTCTTGTGCCGCATGCGGTACTCGAACACATACTCTCCGCTGCCTGCGGGCATGACGATCTCACGTTCAAAGATCGTCATGATTGCCGCCAGGTCATCCGGATGAGTGATACCGACCTGGGCATCCCAGCCATCAGGCAACTCGTTGGCGGCATAGCCCATCAACGCCCGAAACGGGTCAGAGATGCGCATGAAGCTGGCCGGATCGTCAATCCGCCCATGCGCCACGCGAATGTCCCAGAAGCCTTCAGTGAGGGTCGACTGCAACAGCTCCCAGACCCGCTGCTCCTGATGATGCTGATGTAAGCGTTCATGCAACTGCTGGTTGCTGTCTTCAAGCGCCTTGAGCTGTGGCAACAGCCGCTGCTGCTCAAGCTCGGCCGCCGCCAGAGCATTGCGCAGCTGGCTCAGACGTTCCTCGACGTCGGCCTGCGCGCTGGCTTGTTGCTGCTCACGGGCACGCCACTGAGCGTGTAACGCCGCAACTGCCTGCAGGTTTTGCTGCACCAGAGGAAAGCGCTGCATCACGCCTGGTGCCACGGGCTGTCCATTGCCCAACTGTTGCAAGGCCTGGTTAAGTTCATCGACCCATTTGTTGTTATTGAAAAACATCAGACACCCCGGACGTGAGAGACACCCGTTGCCATCAGGCCTTGAATCGCCGGGGTTCGCATGTGCCAGGCTGCCAGGCGATTTGCATCACCCTGCCAGCCAGCCCCCACCCCCCAGTTGCTCAGCCGCGAATCACCGCCTGCAACACCGCCTTGAAGGTCGCGATCTGTTCAGCGCTGAACGCACCGAATACCTTGTCCTGCTGCTCGCGGGCAATGCTCCAAAGGCCCTCGGTTTCATCCACGCCGCTGGCGGTCAGGCAAACCCGCTCGTCACGATCACAGACCAGCCCCTTGCGGCGCAGATTGGCGACGGCTTCGTCGATTTCCAGGGCCGGCATCGCGACCTCTCGTTGCAGGTCATTGAGGCTCAGGCCGGCATCGTTTTCCAGCACCATCAGCATCCGCGCCTCGCTGGTGCGCAGGCCGGTAGATAACTGGCGAGGCTGGTAGCCGGCCTGATACGCACGCAAGGCCTGAGTCATCAGGTAATACAGGTTGTGCTGCAGACGGCCCTGAAAGTGACTGCTCGGCGCCTGGCCCTCTTCACGCCTGGTCATCCGGGTATGTGGCAGCACCATCGAGTAGGCACCCTGATGGTAGAGCAGCGGTGAACGGCCAAAATCATCGAAGGCCACCACCTTGCCGATCAGAATCCAGTGGTCGCCGCCGTCGATCTGCTGATACTTCTGGCAATCGAAACGCGCCGAGCAATCGAGCAACAACGGTGAACCACCGACACCCGGCTCATGGGCGATACCGGCAAAGCGGTCGTCGCGTGGCCGGGCGAAGTTGTTGGACAGCTCGATCTGATCCGCAGCCAGAATATTGACCGCAAAATGGGTGGCCTCGGCAAACACCTCATGGCTGGTCGAGCGTTTGTCCAGACTCCAGAGAATCAGCGCCGGGTCCAGCGACACCGAGTTAAAGCTATTGGCCGTCACCCCGACCTTGTGACCCGCAGCGGTGGCGGCGGTGACCACCGTCACACCGGTGGCGAAATTACCCAGCGCCCGGCGAAATGCACGGGGGTCCAGAGCAGGGTTAACGGCAATTGCGCTTGGTTCAGACATGCAAGACTCCCGGACAGCCGCCAGCGGCTGCCCTGATTCGAATAAGGTTATCGGGCGCATCAGGCAGCCTCGGCTGCCGATATCACAGGGTCCGTCAGACCATGCTTGGGTCCGGCTCCAGGCCCATCAACTCGCGACCGAGGATCTGCGCGCAGACGTCGTAGTCGGTGTAGGCATGCGCACCGGTCATGTGCGAGTCACGGAACAGTCGCTGCATCTCGTTGCTTTCGAACCAGGCCGTGCCGCCGGCCGCAGCGAACAGTCGATCCACGGCCTCAATGCACATCTTCACCACATAGCCCTGGTTGGTACGCCAGTACGCCAGCGTGTCGCGGGACGGGTACTCATGGCGCTCACCGTGCTCAGCGTGGTCCTGCCAGGTTTTTTCCAGAAAGGCCCGCGCCGCCGCCACTTGATGGGTCGACTCGGCCAGGCGCATCAGCGCCGGAGTCGCGGCCCCTACCGCCGCACCGGTGTAGGCACGCACACGGTTGCGAGTCTTGTCGCGAAAGACCTCAAGCATACGCTCGGCAATTCCCAGGCTGACCGTCGAGAAGCCACTGGCAAAATACGGGCGATAGGGCGAATAGAAAATCTTGCTGTCCGGGTACAGGCCGAACCCGGCCGACTTGCCTTCCATCATGTCCTTGGCTTTCTGGATGCGGTGCTCAGGCACAAACACGTTGTCGATCACCAGAGTCTTGGTGCCGCTGCCTTTCATGCCGGCGGCGTACCAGTCGTCACGGATCTGATAATCGCTGCGCGGCAACACGGCAAAGCAGTAATCCTGGCCGCCTTCGGCGTTCTGACGACGGAAACCGACAATCGCCCACTCGGCGTGATCGCTGCCGCTGCTCCAGCCCATTTCACCACTGAACAGCACACCACCATCGGTTTCAGTGGTGCGGCCAAACGGGGCAATACTGCTGCTGGCGGTGGCATCAGGATTAGCCCCCCAGATCTCTTCCTGCAAGCGGGCCGGAAACAGCGCCAATTGGTGACTGTGCGTGCACAGCAGGCTCATGGCCCAGGCGGTGCTGGCACAGGCGCCGGCCAGCAAGGCGATGCAGTCGCCGAACTGCGGCAGGGAAATTTCCAGCCCACCATAAGGACGGGGCTGAAAGGCCCGATGCAGGCCAATGCTTTTGAGCAGGGCGATATTTTCGGCGGGCACCATCCGGTCTTTTTCTGCCTGAGCGGCATTGGCCGCAATGGCCGGCAGGATCGCACGCAGGTCTTCAAGCAGGGGATTTGGCTTTTTCATGAGGGGGCTCTGCTTATTATTGGACATTTTCCAGCGGCCTGACCCAGCACTGATGACCCTCGGGTCAAAGGCCGGTCAGCCGAACACAGCGCCAGTATGGGTCTGGCGTCGGATGCGGAAAATGCACCTTCCAGATGGAAGATTGTACTTTTCATAGCCGGCCCACTGCTCAAGCCACCCAGTCGCTGGCACGCACAGACAAGCGCTGGTCAGCCCTGATCAAGCGTGTTTGACCGCGCCTGGTTACCCTCAGGCAATACGCGTGGTTCACGCTTTTTTCTGCCCGTTTTCTGCCTGAGGTACTGCTCGTGTCCGACATTCAACTGCTCCCCCAGGTCCGTGCCTTTCTGGACCGCGACCATGGCCTGTTCATCGACGGGCGCCCCCAGCCATCCCAGGGCAACGGACGGATCGAGGTGGTCAGCCCGGCCAATGCCCAGGTCATCGCGCGGGTCAGCGATGCCGTCGAGGCCGATGTGGATGCTGCGGTCGCTTCGGCTCGTCAGGGTTTCAAGGTCTGGTCACAGACCGCCCCGGCCGTGCGCAGCGCCGTGTTGCTCAAACTGGCCGACCTGCTGGAACAACACGGTGAGGAGCTTGCCCAACTGGAAACCTTGCAGTCAGGCAAGATCATTCAGATATCCCGCGCTTTTGAAGTGGGCCAGGCCGCGCACTTCCTGCGTTACTTTGCCGGTTGGGCAACCAAAATCACCGGTCAGACCATCACCCCGTCGCTGCCTTCGTTCAACGGCGAGCAATACACCGCCTACACCCTGCGTCAGCCGGTGGGCGTGGTGGTCGGTATCGTGCCGTGGAATTTCTCGACGATGATCGCCATCTGGAAGCTGGCGTCAGCCCTGACCACCGGCTGCAGCGTGATCATCAAACCCAGCGAGTTCACGCCACTGACCATTCTGCGCATCGCCGAGCTGGGTATTGAAGCCGGTCTGCCGGCCGGCGCACTTAACGTAGTGACCGGCCTGGGCAAGGTCGGCCAGGCGCTGATCGAACATCCCGGCACCGACAAAGTATCGTTCACCGGCTCCGTGCCCACCGGCATCGCCGTGGGCAAAACAGCGCTGGGCGCCAACCTGACCCGCGCGACGCTGGAGCTGGGCGGCAAGAACTCGGTGGGGTTTCTGGCCGATGTCGACATCGACAAAGCGGTCAACGGCGCCATCGAAGCGGGCTTTTTACACTCAGGGCAAATCTGCGCCGCCGGTGAACGTTTCTTTGCTCCGCGCCAACGCATCGATGAGTTGATGGACAAACTCAGCCAGCGCCTGGCCGCGCTGAAAGTGGGCTCGCCGCTGGATGAAAGCACTGAATTCGGCCCGGTGACCAACCGCATTCACCAACAGAAGCTGGGCCAGTTCTTCGACCGCGCCCGCGCAGAAAACTGCACCATTGTCCACGGCGGACGCTTGATCGAACGCGAAGGCTTTTATGTAGAGCCGACCGTGATCCTCGCCAACTCGCTGAGCGACACCCTGTTGAGCGAAGAAACCTTCGGCCCGATCGCCACGTTCCTTGCGTACGACGATGAGGAGCAGTTGCTGGAGCTGATGAACAGCACCCCGTACGGCCTGAGCGCCAGCCTGTGGACCAACGACCTGGGCAAGGCCATGCGCATGGTGCCACGCATTGAGGCCGGCACCGTATGGGTGAACATGCACACCCTGCTCGACCCGGCCGTTCCCTTTGGCGGAATCAAGGCTTCCGGAATCGGCCGCGAATTTGGCTCGGCATTTATCGATGACTACACCGAGCTTAAATCAGTGATGATTCGCTACTGAGCAAGACCTGAAGCGGCGGATGCTGAACCGTCAGCATCCGCAGGCTGTTCTTGCCTGCTAAAACAACTGAAATTTCGGAAACGTCCTACATATCGCCGGGGAGCCAAAAAATACACTGCCCCTCCATTTATCAAGGAGGGCGACCATGGCCAACTGCGGTTACATGACCATCAAGAGCGACAAGCAAGGCTTCATGTCCAATGGCTGCTGCACACCGGAGTCGCTGGGCGGCAAAAACCAGACCAGCCACGCCGACCAGATCATGGTGCTGGCCTTCACCCACAACATGGCCAACCTCGACAACGCCCGCCACGCCACACACCAACCGGTGTACATCACCAAGCACGTTGACAAATCAACCCCGCTGTTGAGCCAGGCGCTGGCCAATCGAGACCAGATTGATTGCATGATCGATTTCTACCGCACCTCCTCGCGCGGTACCCAGGAGAAGTTCTACACCGTCGAGATTCGCGGCGGACTGATTCGTGAGCTGACCCAGGACATGCCCCACGCGCTGCTGCACAACGACGGTCAGCCGCAGGAGCACCTGGCAATCAGTTACCGCGACATTATCTGGACCCATCACGCGGGGAGCACCAACGGCTATGCGTCGTGGATCGCGGATCAATAACAGCTGCGCCAAGGACCGCCTGTGAACCGGGAGGCCGCAAGACCTCCCCTCACTCATGACCTCAACGACTGAACCGTTCCGCCAGACTGTGCAGGTACTGGGCCATTTCTTCGAGCTCACGGCTGATCGCAGACCCTTGCTGCGCCTGGTCTGCGCTCTGGTCACACAGTTGCGCGATGCGGGTGATCTGCTGGCTGATGTTCTCGGCCACATGGCTCTGCTGTTCCGACGCCGAGGCCATTTGCTGGCTCATGCCGGTAATCCGTGTGACAGCCTTGCTGATGCCATCCAGAGCTTGCTGGACGGCCTCGACGCTGGCCACGCTTTCCTGGGAGTTCTGCTCGCCGCGGCTGGCGGTGGCGACGGCGCGGTCAGCACCATCACGCAACGAGGTGATGATCTTCTGGATTTCCTCGGTGGACGATTGAGTACGTGACGCCAGCGAACGCACCTCGTCCGCAACCACGGCAAAGCCCCTGCCCTGTTCGCCGGCACGAGCCGCCTCGATCGCAGCGTTGAGGGCCAGCAGGTTGGTCTGTTGGGCAATCGAGGTAATCACGTCCACCACACTGCCGATCGATTGCGTTGCACCCGCCAGCTCGCCAACGGCGTGGCCGATTTCATTGACCGAGTTGGCCATGTGCCGGATCGCCAGCAGGCTTTCGTCGGCCAGGTTGCGACCCTGCTGGGCCAGTTTGTCGGCCTCTTCAGCGGCGTGGGCAGTGCTCTGCACGTTGTGCGTGACTTCCTGGATCGTCGCGGCCATCTGGTTGATCGCCGTGGCCGACTGTTCGGTTTCGTTACGTTGCTGATCCAGAGAGCGTGCCTGTTGCACCGACAATTGCGCCGACTGCCCGGCACGCGACTTGACCCCCTCGCCGGTGTCCACCAGCCGGGTCAGAGCCGTTTGCAGGCGGGCCTCTTCGCTGATCATCGCCAGGTCCAGTTGCGCTTGCGGGCCGCGGTTATCACTGTAGGTCAGGGCGACCAGCGCGCTGGTGAACGCCTTGGGGTGTTCATCGAGGGTTTTCTGCAGACCACGCCGGTGACGAATCTCCAGATAGCCACCCAGCCCCACCAGCACCGCCAATAACAAGAACACGAACGGCGTGTCCTCGAGCAAGTAGGTACCCACAGCCAGAATCAGGGTGGCTACAACCATCGGTAACTGGCGGCTGAGGTGGTAAATCGCACTACCGGTTCTCGACACGGCCGGCTTTCCAGCCCTCAGGCGGGCATACAGTGCTTCAGCACGGCGCACCTGATCGCGGGTTGGCAGCGAGCGTACCGATTCATAACCAATGATGCGGCCGTTTTCATACACCGCCGTGACGTAGGCACTCACCCAATAAAAATCGCCGTTCTTGGAACGATTCTTGACCACCCCCATCCAAGGTTTACCCTGCTTGATGGTTTCCCACATATGGCCAAACACCGATGGGGGCATATCGGGGTGGCGTACCAGGTTATGCGGCTGGCCGATCAACTCTTCACGGGTAAAGCCGCTCATGGCGACAAAGGCGTCGTTACAGTAGGTAATGTGGCTGCTTAGATCGGTGGTGGAGATCAAACGCTCGTTGGCAGAAAAGGTTCTTTCATTTTGGGTAACCGGCATGTTCAAACGCATCGACTGCAACCTCTTCTGATAACTGCAAAGATCCAGGCATACCTGAACTTACTGCACGACAATCGTTGCGATTGAGTCATGCGGCATTGAAAGCACGCTATGTAAGGGTTTAGCACATCCTGTTGCGTCAGGAGACACTGCCTCAGAGGGACCCTGAAGGTTGGCAATGCCCGACAGGCGCTGGCAATTTCTCGCCCCATCGCACCTGAAATCCAAGCGTAGCGAAGAAAAACCGAGGAGCAAGTCGACAATTACCGACTTGCCAACGACTCATCATCATGGTCATGGATGGCATTTTGCAAGCATATCTGAAACATTTGTTTTCAGAACATTCAAACGCTTGAATTAATGGAAATTTCCATTCTTTATCGGCCTTGCACAAATAGCCCAGAGGCAGCATTGCTGCTGCGACACTTTGCCAGCCATCAGCGACACTCCCGGCTATCAAGGCTGCGAAAACCTGTCAGTGGCCGCCTGCAGGTTCCTCAGGCACACTGCCGACCTGCCCCTTGAATTGCTCAGGTTTTGTCATGTTCGCTGCCCACCGTACCTGCACGCTGCTTGCCCTGTTGCTCAGTGTCACACTGCTGCCCATGAATGCCCAGGCCGAGTCGCGCACCAAACCGGCCAAGAGCGAGACCCGTCAGCCAGTATCGCTGCTCGGCGGCAAGCTGGCCTTTAACCTGCCGGCCACCTACAAGAAAAGCGAGATGCAGGAAGTCGATGCCAAGGCCATCGCTGAAGGTATCAGTGGCGCGATGTACACCGACGAAGCCAACCGGCGGGTATTGATCGTGACCGAAACCCCGAACCCGGTGACTGACCAAGCCACTGATAACGACAGCCAGGTGCTCGATGAACTGAGCAGCGCAGCGCTGAGCCAGCAAAGCAACAGCTTTCATGACTTTCAGAAACAGGGCGAGCAACGCGTGCTCAAGAAAAATGGCCTGGGCGTGCGCCAGCTTGATGCCTACGCCACGCTCGGCGGTGGCAAGGTCCTGACCAGCACCCTGGTGGCGGCGTCCGGTAAACGCTCGGCAGTACTTACCGTGATTTCCAGCGCCAAGGATCCGAAGGGTCATGCCGACACGCTAAAAACGGTGATCGGCAATTGACATCCTCCCCGTCCTAAAGGACGGGGATTCCCACAATTGGACGCTCATGCCCGAGCGCGAGAATGTTCTTGGCGGCGTTGACGTCGCGGTCGTGGGTGGCACCGCACCCACAACAAGTCCATTCCCTTATTCCAAGCCCTGCGATACCTCTCGGCCTCGAGTCCGGCAATTGCTTGCAGCTCGAACAGGTTTGGGTGGTGTTTCTCTCGCTAACAACCTTGAA
>NZ_JANJFL010000119.1:0-557 GCF_024584215.1 Pseudomonas sp. LJDD11 | reverse complement strand
ACGCCATGGTGCCCAGCAGTTCGTTGATATGCGCCTGCACCCGGTCGCTGGTGCCGTATTCCATCAGGTCGGCCAGTACATCGCTGACCAGACGGTTAGCCTCGGCCTGCTTGAGCAGTGCCGGAATCTGCCGGATGACCAGGGTTTCCGGGCCAAGGGGCTGCAATTCGAAGCCCAGGCGCTGGAAGGTCGCGATGTGCTCTTCAGCACAATCGGCCTCGCGCTGACTCACCGACAGTGATTCGGGCACCAGCAACGGCTGCCCGCTGAGGCCTTCGCTGGCCATGGCGATTTTCAGGCGCTCGTACATGATGCGCTCATGGGCAGCATGCATGTCCACCAGCACCAGCCCGTGGGCGTTTTCGGACAGGATATAAATGCCCTTGAGCTGCGCCAGCGCGTAACCCAATGGCGGAATATCGCTCTGCGACTCCGGCAGCGAAGCCGGTGCAGCCTCGGGCAGCGGCGCGAAAAACTCCCGATAGGCACTTTGCGCTTCGGCAGTTGGCAACGCAGAAGTCGGACGTGGCGAGTACTGATACTGATAGCCACTGCCC
>NZ_JANJFL010000118.1:0-559 GCF_024584215.1 Pseudomonas sp. LJDD11 | reverse complement strand
CTTGTGGGAGGCAGCTTGCTGGCGAAAAAGGCCTGAAAACTGGCAGATATTCTGCGTCTGTACGTGAAGTCGCCAGCAAGCTGCCTCCCACAAAGTGATTCATTGACCTTGACTGATCGGCACTGCCCGGTAGGAGCGAATTCATTCGCGAAGAACAGGACTGTGCAACCAATAAAAAACCCGCCATCAATACGACTGGCGGGTTTTTTGTACATCACGTCCGGATTACAGATCCTTGACGGTACGTACCTGATCCTTGTTGATGCGGGTCTGCTTGCCATCGAGTTGCTTGAACTCGTAGAAGCCCGAATCTTCATCGTAGTGAGGGGTGTCTACGGACTGGATTTCACGGCCATCATTCAGAGTGATTACAGTTGGCGATGCGCAGCCTGCGAGGGAAGCAATACCCAGTGCCAGCAAAAAGGCGGCAGGAAGAGTGCGTTGTTTCATGACAGTGTCTCCGGATGGACTCTTGGTTAATGACTCTCAGACGTATACACCTTCTGCAAGTTCCATGAAAAGTTCATTGAGCCTGTTCATTGATCTGACTCAGCAATTC
>NZ_JANJFL010000117.1:0-560 GCF_024584215.1 Pseudomonas sp. LJDD11 | reverse complement strand
CATCCAGCCTTGCCCCCTGCCCAGACCGCTCGCATCGAGCGCGATGGTCGTGAAGTCGGTTTCCTGGGCGCCATTCATCCGGAACTGGCAAAAACTCTGGGCCTTGATCGCCCGGTGTTCGTGTTCGAACTGGTGCTGGGCGAAGTGGCTACAGGCCGTCTGCCGAAATTCCACGAGCTTTCCCGCTTCCCGGAAGTACGCCGCGACCTGGCTCTGCTGGCTGATCGGGACGTCAATGCAAGCGCGGTTCTTGACGTTATTCGTGAAAATGCAGGCGAATGGCTCACGGACCTCAGGCTATTTGACGTGTATCAGGGTAAAGGCATTGATCCGCATAGAAAAAGCCTTGCAGTCGGCTTGACCTGGCAGCATCCATCGCGCACTCTTACTGACGATGAGGTAAACGCAACGACACTTGCTATCCTCAATTCACTTGAGGAACGGTTAAACGTCACGTTAAGGAAGTAGCGTATGGGGGCTCTGAGGAAAGCTGAGATGGCCGAACGTCTGTACGAAGAGCTGGGCCTGAATAAACGAGAAGCCAAGGAATTTGTTGAGCT
>NZ_JANJFL010000116.1:0-560 GCF_024584215.1 Pseudomonas sp. LJDD11 | reverse complement strand
GCCCAGCATAGCCAGGACCGCGTACACCAGATCGCCGATGCAAGTCCCCAGGCCGAGCCACAAGCCCCGGGAAAAACCCTGCTGCATGGAAAGCGTGATCATCGCGATATTGGCCAGCCCGATATCCAGGCACAGCGAAAGACTCAGCAGGAAACCGTTGGAAAATTCCACTTGCAACCTCGAAAACTCAGCCCCTCTTGCAGTGCAACGAGGGTAAACAGGAGAGGAAAATCAATTTCATTTCAAATCAGGGACTTTCAGCGAAGAGATAAAAACACGCTGAACAGAGCCGCTCATTGAGCAATCAATAACCGGTTTAGTATTCCAAAACTGTTTAAAAAACGAACAACCTGTACTGGACGCGTCACAATCCTGATCGATACTTAAAACGCTGGCATGTCATACATCCCCCCAAGTGACACGCCGGTAGAGGCGCCAAGGGACCGTGTGCCTTTGCTTTACTCCTAATGGTCTTAACCCGGCTTCACCCCCCAGAATCCGGGTTTTTTTTGCCTGCGATTCAGGGGTGTATTACGGCTTCGATACACGGGCCAGAGGAA
>NZ_JANJFL010000115.1:0-569 GCF_024584215.1 Pseudomonas sp. LJDD11 | reverse complement strand
AAAATGGCCAGAAGCAAGCAGAAGAACTGGATTACGTCGCTCTGCCGAAATCGCTGGTTGAACGTGTAGAAGGCTACTGGAAAACCGAATTCACCAAGTAAGTGATTCAAGCCTGTAGCTCACCCCTGTCATCAACCGCGATATCGGTTCGGTGACGGGGGCTTTTTCTTGCGAGTGGACTCAACATGACTGAAAACACCCAATACCTGTCCGCGAACGTCTCAGACATCGACTCCGAAGGCGAAAAGCGCGCCAAGCGGGATCATCGACATGACGCCTGGTTCAGGCGTTCGCTGCAAGGCGCCGCCATGCTGGTGCTGGCATTGCTGGGATGTATTGCCCTGTCGACCCTGTGGGGCGGAAGTCTGGCATTCGAGACCTTTGGTTTTGGTTTTCTGACCAGTGCCGAGTGGGACGTGAACAACGGCAAGTTTGGTGCCCTGGTTCCGATCTACGGTACGCTGGTGACATCTTTTCTGGCTTTGCTGATCGCCGTTCCGGTGAGTTTCGGCATCGCCATCTTCCTGACGGAAGTCGCGCCGCCCTGGTTGAGGATGCCCATCGCCTCC
>NZ_JANJFL010000114.1:0-570 GCF_024584215.1 Pseudomonas sp. LJDD11 | reverse complement strand
CACCACGCCATGTTCGTCGCACAGGGCGCGCAGGCCTTGCAGGTAGCCCGGTGCAGGCGGAACGCAGTTCATGTTGCCCGCGACCGGCTCGACGATGATGCACGCCACTTCCTGACCGACATCGGCCAGCAACTGGCGCACGGCCTCCAGGTCGTTGAACGGTACGGTCAGGGTGTGTTTGGCGAACGCTGCCGGAACGCCTGGCGAGCTGGGCACGCCCAGGGTCAGTGCGCCGGAACCGGCCTTGACCAGCAGGCTGTCGGAGTGACCGTGGTAGCAGCCTTCGAACTTGATGATGCTGTCGCGGCCGGTGTAGCCACGGGCCAGGCGAATCGCGCTCATGGTCGCTTCGGTGCCGGAGCTGACCATGCGCACCATTTCCATGGAAGGCACCAGCGAGCAGACCAGATCGGCCATCTCGGTTTCCATGGCGGTCGGTGCGCCATAGGACAGACCGTGCTCCAGCTGGCTGCGCACGGCGTCGAGTACTTGCGGGTGGCTGTGGCCCAGAATCATCGGGCCCCAGGAGCCGACGTAATCGACATAACGCTTGTCGTCTTCGTCAGTCAC
>NZ_JANJFL010000113.1:0-572 GCF_024584215.1 Pseudomonas sp. LJDD11 | reverse complement strand
TGCCGACCGATCTGCGGGAAGTGGCCGGGATCTTCAACATGCGCGGCTGGCAATGGTGGCGGCGCGTGGCCCTGCCGGGGATCTTCCCTTACTACATCACCGGCGCGCTCACCGCATCGGGAGGTTCGTGGAACGCCAGCATCGTGGCCGAGGCGGTGTCCTGGGGTGACAAGTCCCTGCAGGCGACCGGGCTGGGCTCGTATATCGCCAGTGCCACCCAGGCGGGTGATTTCGCCCGTGTTGCCTTGGGCATCGTCGTGATGTCGGTGTTTGTAATTGCCTTCAACCGTCTGCTCTGGCGTCCGCTGTACGGGTTTGCCGAGCGCCGTTTGAGCCTGGTCTGAGGAGTGGAAAGCATGATGACTATCGAAAAGCGCTGCCTGGTGGATGTCCGCGAAGTCCGGCATGTCTACGGCAAGGCCAGCAAGGAACGTCTGGTGCTGGACAACGTGACGCTCAAGCTCAATGAAAACGAGATCATCGGCCTGCTGGGCCGCTCGGGTTCGGGCAAGTCCACGCTGCTGCGCTCCATTGCCGGTCTGGTGGTGCCTACCGCTGGCGAAGTGAGTTTC
>NZ_JANJFL010000112.1:0-576 GCF_024584215.1 Pseudomonas sp. LJDD11 | reverse complement strand
ATTTTTTCGTCGGTGGTGAGTGTCAGGCCCGCTGCACTCACCCCTACACCGTTCGAGAATGTTAGCCTCACAATCCCTGCGTCACCGAAATCAGGGTCCAGTTCGCCTGGTGCCAGTGCGGGTTGAGGATTCTTCGTATTCATTGTTTCCTCCTTGAGGGGGTACAAAACGCTTGCATGGTGTGATCGCCAGCCTTCCTGGCACTGCGATTTACAAGGCAATTAATCGAACCGCGAAGGGTTTGTCTACTGATAGAAATGACAGTGGATATCCCTTGTTGCACGCCATAAAAAAGCCCCGGCTCTTTCGAGTCGGGGCTTTGGTCTTGCAGGGCAGTCTTAAACCCATGGATCGCCAACGTGCAGGATTTTCATGCCGCTGGTTCCTGCGATGATTATTGTCGAAGCTTTTGCCAAGCGGCTCTGCATGGCTGGCGTGCCGCATAATCGGTTATTGGCTGATGCCTTTGCAGCCCGTGATGGCACAGGCATAAAACCTTAGCCCAATATCCGCAAGATAAAGCCTTTCAAGAAACCCGTGTCCTGGAAAAAAGAGCCGACTACCAGGATGTTGCTG
>NZ_JANJFL010000111.1:0-583 GCF_024584215.1 Pseudomonas sp. LJDD11 | reverse complement strand
GACGAGTTGGCAAAAGTCCTGCGCGCACTGCGCAACTATGGCTCCCATGAGAAGTACAAGAATCTCTACCAGGGCGTGAACAGCCGTCTGGATGAGATTCAGGCAGCGATGCTCACCGTCAAGCTCAAGTATCTGGATGACCAGACTGCACGCCGCAGGGAAATTGCCAGGATGTACATGGAGGGTATCAACAACCCTTCAGTAGAACTGCCACTTGCCACCGGCACTTGCCCGCTGTCGCTGCACAGCCATGTGTGGCATCTGTTCGTCGTTCAATGCAGGCAGCGTGATGTGTTGCAGCAGCATCTGGCCGCACAACGTATTCAAACCATCATCCACTACCCGATTCCTGTCCATCAGCAGCAGGCTTACAAAGAGCTCAATGGCCACAGCTATCCAGTGACCGAGAATATCCATCAGCAAGTCCTGAGTTTGCCAATGAGTCCTGAAATGACATCGGCTGAAGTCGAACTGGTCATCGCAGCCGTTAATAATTTTTCTTGCGAAGAGTGACTCAATGATTCAGTTGCTAGGCCGTCTTTGGAAGTGTTTTACACTCAAAAGAAAGCTGCAGTTCTTTGTG
>NZ_JANJFL010000110.1:0-585 GCF_024584215.1 Pseudomonas sp. LJDD11 | reverse complement strand
AGCGTGAACAGCTTGGTTCCTGGAAGGAGCGTACCGATCTTGAGCTTGAACTGAACAAGTGGATTGGTCAGTACGTGGCCGATCAGGAAAACCCGAGCGCTGATGTGCGTGGCAGGCGTCCATTGCGTGCCGCGCAGATTACCGTCAGTGATGTTGAAGGTGAGCCGGGTTGGTACCGGGTCAGCCTGAACGTGCGACCTCACTTCAAATACATGGGAGCGGACTTTACGCTTTCCCTGGTCGGCAAGCTGGACAAGGAGTAACCGGATGCAAGTTACAGGCGCTCGGCCATGAATCCTTACGGTAGCCTTTTCGAGCGCCTTGGCGGTGAAACCAGGAGCCGTAACAGCTTGTGTCGCGAAGAGTGTGTCATTGCTTCGGTGGCTGCTCATCTTGCGAAGATGCTCGGCACTCGGGCGGGTAGTGTGCAGACAAAGCCTGATTATGGGCTGCCGGATTTGAATGACATGCGCATGAGCCTGCATGACACTCATGCCCGGTCTCGATCGGCTATCGAGGCTTTCATCAGAACCTGTGAGCCTCGATTGTCCGAAGTGCGCGTGATATCCCTGCCGCCAGAAGAGG